>NZ_JAWJTF010000097.1:0-36519 GCF_048836525.1 Nostoc sp. CALU 546 | reverse complement strand
AATCAGAACATATAATAAGAAGTCTGTATTGAGATTATTAGTTGTTGGTATTTCTGTTGTGTTAGTCAATATTTGGGTTTATCTTCTTTGGTTTAAGATTAGTCGAAAACGAAAGGGTAGGCGATTAATTTATCGTAACCTTTTCTGTCTTAAACAAATGTTAGCTTTTCTACGTCAAGTTGTTGAGCGCAAATATGGAAGTGTTAAAGGTATTTATATTCCATCGGGTTAGCAATCGTTAAAAGTTGCTTAACTATAAGTAAAAGTAATTTATCCCAGCCTACGGGTTAAGATAGTTTCGCAGAAAATGTATCTCAAGTTACAAAATATTGGCGATCGCTCTCTTGGAAAAAACTTTGCGATTTACTGACAGTCGTCTCACTACTAAACCGGCTTTTCAAAACTGAAACTTCAAAAATGCCTTTTTGGGTAGATTGTTTGTCGTAATAATCTTCTCGATACAAACCCAACATCACAGCAGCCTCCTGTTCAAATCCTCCCGATTCCCGAAAATCAGCTTTGGTTGGACGCTTTTCGGAACGAGAATCAACTTCTCTTTTTAACTGTGCTAAACCCAAGACAGCACATGTCATCCATAATTTTTTTGTTCTTTAACGTTCGAGACAGGGGTCGCTGAATTCTTAATTAAATCGAAAAAACCGTCAAGTCTGAGTACAATTTGATTAGACATAGGTAGGCGTGATCTTCCATGACTCCAGCAACCGATATTCGTAGAAGAGCGATCGAACTGATTGAGCATTTGTCAGAAGAGCGGTTAACTGCGGTAGTTCAATTATTAGAGTTTCTGTCTGAACCCTCTAAGTTTGCTGCATCCAATCCGATTGAGTTAGCCCTGGTTGAAGTCATCCAACGTTGCCTGGCTCCTAATGAGCAGAAACGATTAGAAGAGTTACGCAAACGCGGTGAGTGGGGGGAACTCACCGACATGGAACATGAAGAATTGATTACTTATGAGGATCAGCTAGAACAGTGGAGGGTAGAACGTCTGGAAGCTCTCATGGAATTAGCAAGGCTAAGGAATATGGATTTGCTGACCTTGAATCGGGAATTTGTGTCGGAATCTCAGTTATTCCATGCCGTTTGAATCTGAGAGAGTATCTGCTGCAATGCGACGAACAGTAGCCAGCAGAGCCAAAAATCTCTGTGAATATTGCCGATGTCCAGAAGAATTTTCTCCTGACAGCTTCACTATAGAACACATCAAACCCCGTCAGGCAGGTGGAGAAACGATTGTAGAAAATTTAGCTTGGTCTTGTTATGGCTGTAATGGTCGAAAGCATACCAAAACCAGCCATTGCGATCCAGAAACAAAACTTGAGGTGGGACTGTTTCATCCTCGTCAGCAGCTTTGGTCAGAGCATTTCACCTGGAACGATGATTTTACACAGGTTATTGGTAAAACTTCCTGTGGTCGAGCAACAGTGTCAGCTCTGCAATTAAATCGGGTTGGAGTCGTTAACTTGCGTCGCCTTTTGACCTCGGCGGGACTGCATCCACCGCCATAAATATGTTGGTAGTGGTAAATATCTAGCGATCGCCAGTCGCAAGCAGAGGCTAAAAATGCTTTTAAAAACCTCAAACTAGGAAAATTGAGGACTTAAATTTTTACTTGGGTTGCCACAATGGAGTTGTATCAAGATTTTCAGCAGCAGATACGGCATTTCTAACCTACGTCGGTACGGTTTACACCCCTTCGATTTTTGTAAAGGCATCGTAACATTTATTTATATAAAACAATATTTGCTTAACTTAGCAAACTCAAATAAAAGCTATGAACCAACCCATTGAATTATCTTTAGAACAAGAATTCAGCCTTAGAACTTTCGCGGATCTTGTGCAGCAAATGTCCCGTGAACAAGCTCAAGAGTTTTTGCAGATGCTGTACAAGCAGATGATGATAAGGGAAACGACTTATCAAGAATTGCTCAAACATCAGTGGGAACTTGATTCCGGTTCAATCTTGGGCTAAAACAAACTTGTTCCGGTCATCTTTAAGCGAGTCAGAAGATAACGAACACAAAATTGTCTTTTTCAAGGGCAAGGCAATAGAGATTATTTGCTCCAAACTGGAAAACTGCTTGCATAACCGACTCACAGTAACAGTTTTGATGGAACAGTGAACTACTGTTACCTACACCGCCACCAACCAATCGCACACCACAGACCTACACTCGTCTGCAAACTTAACCCAAATCTGCCACTGCCCAAGGTATGCATTCCAGTAAGGCTCACCATCAGCAACACCAATAGAAGAGCCAACTTTTGAGATTAACTCGCTGTAGAACGAGCCAGCGCTATTTAGCCCAAGCTGCATTTTCACCATCAGCCCTTTCCATCCAAGAATCGCGATATTTTCTGGGGTATGTGGTGCTGTGTCACTGAGTGGTGTTGCTCTTACTATATTATTAGTGCCTGACACCACTTCAGAATTGTGGGATACGGATAGTGATGTTGTGTCAGTTACTGGTGTAGTTGTACTTGTATTATTACTGACTGACACCGACTCACTAAGAAACACTTCATCTCGATTTAACCACTGCCCAAAAATCGAATCACGCTGATCATCAGGGGCAACAAACCGATAAACGCACTCCCGGTTTTCACGCTTACCCAAGCGACCGATGTAATCCAGTTTCAAATCAATCTTCGCAAGTAACTTCTGTGCGATCGCTATGGAAGTAAGTTTTTCTGAGATACTGACATTCAAGTAATTCTTGATAACGTGCCGATGCTTTACAGCCAGGGCTTTAAACTCCACCATCTTCTCGTCACTGCCACGTAGCTGAACATCTGGTGTAAGAAACTGCAACAGATTGAGATTTTCCAGTAACAGTACAGCAGGTAATAGTTGTCCCTTGTTAAAATCCGGTTTCCAAATCGAATTCTCTCCTGCCTCTAACTGCGCTGCCGCCCGTTTAGTATCACGGTTGGTCAGAAACTCTCGCCCCAGCGTCAAATAATAGTGCATCCGCAGTTGGGGATACCAGCCATCGTCATCTTTTTCGACAAGCTCAGGGGTTACGTCAATTTCGTAGCGACGGGATAATTCCGCTTTGCGTTGCTGGTGTCGCTCGGTTTTCGTTTTCGCCCTTGTGTCTTGCAGCTTCTTGAGTTCGGCATCAGAGACGGTTGGAGAATCCGCGATCGCCTGACACTCAGCAGTATACAATTCTTGACTTGCCGCTTTAACCGACTCGATTACTGCGCCAGTCTCATCATCGTCGGCATCGTCGGCATCGATAATGGTGTAACCATCCTCGACCAAACCCGCAAGCACAGACTCTCGATAACGCCTCATCTCAACGTTAATAACAGAACCACGCTTACCCCAAGTCTGTAAAGATTCGGGCTGAAAATTCTGGTCAACGTAGCTGTAATCATCATTATCCGCCGCAGACAACAGCGCAATGTTAGCCTGTGTTGCGACGTGTTGACTTCTGAGTAACCCTCCTATCGTTGTAGAACCATTGCCCACAACTGACATCCCCCACTCTCTCACCCAAACATGACGGTCAACAGTTTCCCGTAATCTCGCCAACATCTGCCGCACAGAGTTAACAGGCTGTACTCCCTGAAAAATTCCCCAAACACCATCAAAATGTCCTCTAATGTCGATGGATACCCCAGTTTCAAGACTTGGAGAGGCGATAACCAAATCATACTGGGTGAGAATTTCGTTCAGGTGAGCGATACAACCGAAAGCTGCATGAGAGGGGTCAGCAACAGATTCACTGTCAATTCTCAGGATTCGCAGGTGAGGGAACTTGCGACGAAAGCGTTCCTCCAATGCTTGCGTCCCCCATTTGGACTTGGCTTTCTGAGCAGAGCAGCACAATAGATGATGCCCCCCTTTGGAAATGGCTTTATCCAACGCCGCGATAAGATTCTTTGGGTTACTGCCAGAGTAGTTGTAACAGTTGCCAGAAACGGGCTGATAATTGTTGACGATGACAAAGGGGTTAACCCGATATTCTCCGGCAAGAGAAAGAACGTATTTTACATCGGTATCTGATACGTCCGCAGACGAGAGGTAAATCTTTCCGTATTCACTGCCCAAAACATTCTGTACCAGTTGTTTGAGGTTTTTGAGAACAGATACCCGACGTTTTTGCACTTCAGTACCAGAGTTGAGCAAATGCCAGAAAACTTGGTCACATTCATCAATAATAATCACATCATTCGCCCAGTCATTAGGGTTGAATCGCGCCTGACTTTCTTGATGCAGCGAATCCACACACACCCCGTATCCCAACAATGTGCCTGTTTCTGAGGTGTGGACTTCAGTAACATAGTTAACACCGAAGCGATTGCACAGTGCCTCACCCAGTTGAATGCGATGGGTGATTATTAATACCCGTCTCCCAAGGTCATGTGCTTTCGCCACCTCAGTAGCCAGCCATTCGGTTTTACCAGTGCCTTTGGGGGCTTTGAGGATAATCAGCTTTTCACCTTCCGGGACGAGAAGCTGTCCGAGGAATCTTTGGTTGAGTGCGATCGCTGGCGGGTAAGTTAGCAGAGTAAACAGCTTAATCTCCCACAACTCCAGTGCAACGGCTGTATTGTAGAGTGCGTCAAATGCTGGTTGACCATGAGCAACGATAAAATCATCAACCCCTTTCTCTGCCCCTAACGGTAAATCAATCACTTGCAGCGAACAACCTTCATTTACCAGCAGCCGTCCCATACGACTGATGGCGGTTCTAACACGCTGGACTGTTTCAGGTTTGTTGTCCTGGTCAAAGCAGATGTTAACCTGTCTCCCCTGTGTTGCAAAATGCTTCAAGTCGGGAATCAGAGAGGGTTTACCACAGGCAGTACCGTACTCATCATGGGGTGTGCGGTATCCAGCGTTAACGCCAGGAATTGCGATCGCAGCATAACCAGCAGTCAGTAAGCAAGCAAGCAGCTTTCTTGACACCTTCGACGATTGTGACTGGGACATTGTGCCTCCAAACCCAATGCCAAAAACCCCCAGGATGCTGTAGGTCTTCTTCTGTGATAGGGATGCCGCAACGTAGGGACACTTTTACCCAGATGCGATTCGGGACTAAGAGGAAAAAAGCGCGTGTTTCTTCTCTGCAAGGATGCTCGTACTTGATGAACTTGTGGATCTTTTGGCGATCGCGTCGGGGGTGGTCGGGTTTGAAACAGCCCCACATCATCTGTGCGTAGTTGTTGAGGGGGTCAACGCCATTGCACCACCAACCGCCTAGTTCAATGTGCTGGTATTTTTTCAAGTCTCTGTCTCTAAGTCGTCCATCGTTGCGACGGGAGATTTTGGGACTGTAGAGCAAGTATTCGTAAGGTGTTGTGCCGGAGAGCGAACGCACATTCAGAGCAATGATTTCTTCGTCAACTCCGCTGCCTCGCCATTCAGTTAAATGTTTGAAGTGAGAATCAGATTCGATTATACGCATATTTCCTCTGTTTTTTGACGCATGGAAATGAAGCGGCATTGCACCCATGCCGCCGGTTAAAATTAAAGTGAAGAGCTTGTGCTGGCTATGAAATCCTCAATAGCCAGCTACAGCGTTATCTCTCGCCTCTGGTGTGCGGTCGAAATGTGAGATTAATTCGGGTGCTAACTACTTTGTTGGTTTTGGGGACTTGGTGCAGATGAGTAGACTGGCAACCAGGGTGCATCACAAGCAAACTGCCGTGTTCCAGCCAGAAGTCAGTGAATTTGCCATTTCTCGGTTTGATTTGGAATTTGCGACATGAACCCAGGCTTACCGATGCGATAGCTGGATTTATACCCATTGATTGCTCATTGTCGGAGTGCCAGCCAATCGAATCCTGTCCACGGCGGTACTGATTTCCGATGACGATACGGAATTTGTAACCAGTCAACGCGGTGATTTTGTCCCGTAAGTTAGACAGAGCTTCTGTCCAAGCTAGGGGTTTCAAAAACACGCTATTGGAGTAAAGGTAATCACATCCGGCATCACCATAAATACACTCCAGACGGGGCACTGGCATTGTTTTACCCGCGATCCTGATTTGATTCTGTTGCCACTCCAGTTCCAAGCAGTGTTGGTAGACTGAGTTGGCAAGTTGCTGACTCAAGAAATCGGGATAGTAGGTGATAGGTAAAACTGGGGCTGATTCAGTAAACAAATTGAGTTGTTGCATAGTACTTTTCTCCAAATAAAGAAAGTATTCTGAAAACAATTGCTGTTAGTTTTGGTTGATGGAGAAGACTTCATGTTTCTTGAGATACCTGTTCCCAATACTCAACAACAAAATCGTGGGCTTGCTGTAATACTTGAGGGAGTAAAAATAAGGGGACTTCCCAAGCCGCAATTACACTACCAGCGAAACATTCTGCAAGTTCAACCCGAATACATTCTGGTAAATTGCTCTCTAAAAACTTGAGCGAATGATCTTCGTTATCTGGTAGTTGAACAAAAAAATAATCATCGTGCATGATAGAAGCAACTAGACCGTATTTTTCTGCCAAGGTTTTTCGTAGAGTGTTCATAATTGTTGTTGAGTTAGGTAGGGAATTATTGAGAGATAACTTTTACTATTTCGGGCAACCACCGTAGTTGAAAAACAGTTTGGTTTGAGGATTTGGCGACTGCGGGAACCATGCGACCCCACTGCTTACCTGATTCAGTAGGACGATAGGGAATTTTCTTGTCATTTGTTCTGTATTGCAGTCCCGAATTTAGTAAGCAGTGGTTAACAGCCCGTGCAGACATTCCTACTACCTCACCAATTTGTGTTGGGTTGAGAAATGCGTCCTCTGCAACATTGGTTTGAGCGATGGCAGTTTTTAATTCATCTGCTGCTGGCTTAAGTGCGGGGTTAACTCTGGTGGCGGCATTAACTGCTAACTGGGCAGTGAGGGATTTGTCTAGTCCAGCAAATTCCCCCAACATCATTGCTAACTGTGCGGCTTCGTGAGCGATGGTTGTTTTTGGTTGGTAGTTCTGATGAGTTTCTGCTTCGTGGGTTTTGATAGCGAAATAACTTTGGGCTGCTGCGATTTCTGGTTTTCGTGGATCTCCGTTCATTGCTACCAAATAACAGGCATAGCGAGAAAGGCGATAGTCACTGGGTACATTTCTTGTATAAAGCCCTGCGTCGGTAAAGTGATTTTGTACTGAGAATCCAGTGTTTTGACAACCAATTTTGGCTCGGTCGATAGTATCTACAAAACGCTCCCACTTTTTATAACCAAGCAGTTCCATCAATTCTCTAGCTAACCAGTGTTCATTGCCGTTGTCATCTAGGTGACGAATTGTGTTAAACGGGCTACTGTTATGATTGCTTTGGTGACTTATCAAGTTAGATATCATAATCGTCTCCTTCAAAACTGCTTAAACATTTACTCGCAGCAAACTTTTCTCACCAACTAATGAGAAACGATTCGATATAGTCGGTGTCTTAATTAACGTTGGTGACATCAATTCAACAAGGTAAAACCAAGAATTATGCACCAGCGCAATCCCCAAAACCAGCCGTTGCTTTGTTCCTTTGTCGTGAGAGCAGAGGATTACTCTTTCGCCCAAAACGAAAGCAGGTTTTTGCACCTTGATGGCTTCTAATTCCCCAGTCCCGATGATTTGGTTTTGTGTGGCGTGGAGTATTTCTTTTCCGCAATCAATTGAATAAATCCAACATTCGTGTTTCCATTGCATACCACAGCAGTAACCAAATGTTCTTGTTGTGCGGAGGAAAACTCTCTCCAGCAAATTAACTGCAACAGGCGGAATTGTTTGTCCCCAAGGCGGGGAGAGATACCAACTTGTTTGAAGCGTGTTAATGTGGTCAATCATGCTTTTCTTCCTAATAAGTAATTAATGGCTTCGGTATCGAGAGCAGCAATGCGTTTTTTAATTGATTGTGGTGGGTTCTCAAAAAAATGTTTGAGATGAGAAATTCTGACTTGATAATGTTTGGCAGAACGTTTAGTAGCTTTGAGCCATCCTCTTCCTACCCATCTAGATACAGTTGAGAAATTCAATTTCAGAACTTGGGCAATTTCTTTACAAGAATAGTTATCAAGAGTAGGACGGGCTGAATAACCTAAGCTATTTAACTTCAGATAAATTGCAACTGGTGTGCGATAAAATCCTCGTCTTTTTAAGCTTGAGGCTATTTGTTTGACTGTATAGACTTCAGCTTTCGCCTCAATAATTGCGAGTTCCTCATCAGTCCATTTGATACTCATAATCTCACCTACCCTATTGATGCAGATTTAGCATCAGATTGTACAAGGACAATCTGAGCGCTCATAGATTCAAAGTCAACTTGAAAAATGTTCATGTCTGTGGACATTTCCCCAGTGTTATAGCGGTCTACTATGTGCTGCTTGATTACGGATTCATCAAGTCCATCAGGAATATTTAGGTGTGCTTCGCTTGTGATCTTTTCGACTACTGTGACTATGACTTTCATGATTTTTATTCCCATTTAATTAATTCAGGATTCAGAAATAAAACTTCTTCTGAATCCTGACTTCTGATTTACACTGCTCCTACTTTTGCCTCTTGCACCTGTTTCATCCATGCGTTGATTACCGTTAATTCATCCGCACCGCTAACAACAGCATCAACAACTTGGTTTTGATAAGAAGATTCAGCATGATTGGGATATTCACACTTGTCTGCTGCCCAAGCCAAACACATTGTTTTGATTAGTTCATTAATCTTGCTAATATCAAGTAGACTTGGGCGGTCAACATCCTGAAATTGCAACCACTCTTTGACTAAATCAAGCGGATAATCAAGCAAGGTACGAATTATTAAACTTGTACCAGATGTAAGATTCTCCATCTACTTCCCCTTGGTTGACAAATAAGTAGATGGGTTCTGGAGGGTTGCATAAACCTAGTTTTATTTCAGTAACCACATTCACCTCGATTAATGTTTCATTGATTAGTGTTTCGTGTGCAATAATGGGAATTCTGTAGCGGGAGAAAAACTTCCGTGCGTTCATCTGAATAAGCGGCACTCATTCAGGTGAACGCTTTTGTATTAATTAGAAAGCAGTTAGTTGGAGGGTTAAAGGGGAAAGGGTAAGGGGCAAAGGATAGAGAATGAAAGACTTTTCTCAATACAGTACAGAGCAAGCATTTTTAAATATGGATGTTTCCTTTCCCCTTTAACCCTTACCCTTTTCCCCCTCTTGATTGCGCTCTAGTTCCCATTGCAAATAAGTCAGCGCAGTTTGAGCATCGGCAATGTTTAAATCAGGTTGATATCCCAACTCCAGTAGTTGTCTATAGTTTGGGTGCGTAGCAATAAGGGATATCAGGGTTTGGGCTTGTTCAACTAAATAGTGCAGATTTGGGTTAGACATTTCGATGCCCAGTCGTGAACATAAATCCTCTGCCTTTACACCGAATGTTCCTGGCTCAATCTCCGTCGCTAACTCTTCAAGCAGAGATTGGAAATTCGGATGTTCATCGTTGATTTCAATCTCAAATAAATCTGCACTCTTTGTAACGACAGTTGCCCAATTGGGTAAAGTCTGTGGAATGGTTTTAGCGTAAAGTTTCATAATTGGTTCCTCTTCGATTAAGAGCTAAAAATCCTCGGCAATCTCCAACAAGAAACCGCGTCCCGTATTCTGTACTTGCACCAGTTCTCTATCCAGCAGGGTTTGAATGACTGAATCGGAGAATTGGAATTGCAAACGGTGCAATGGAACACAGCCACGGCAAAGCTGAAGTAAACGCAGCAAGTGCTTGGCTCTAGCCTCAAAGTTATCTGTAGACTTAGCCATTGTTTGCACCTTGAGTTAATACAGTTAACTGTCGGTTGAGAATGCTTATCTGTTGTTGATAAAAGTCAATCTCTGCGGTAATTTGCTGGAATAATTCTTCTGGCGTGAGCGGTTGGATTTGATCCTCTTTCAAGTACGATATTTCATCAGAATTCTTGTTAGGCATCAGTGCATAGCGCCAACCATCATCAAATTGTTCAGCTAACTCTGTACCAGAGGGATAGTAATAAAGTCCCAAAATAATGCCCTGTTGTGTACGCTGTTCTAAGGGAAAGCGAGGGTAGCCCCAGTGTTGGGGGATTGATATTGTGGATTGCATTGATTTAATGGGGGATTGGTGAATAAGCGAATAGTTGATGAGCGATCGCTAAGGAGTAGATGTAGAGCAATCGCTCTCGTCTGTGCGAGAATTACGCCGCTACCAACTCCCGGCTTTCTGCAACTGGCGCATACTCCCGTAACAGTTCCCAATCAAGGGCAGTCAGCATCTCAAATGGTCGGTCTAGCAATTCTTCACAGTTAGTCGGTTCTGCATGGGGTAGTGTATCCACCATCGACAGCGATCGCACTGCATCATAGACCGAGTTAGAATACTGCTGCTGCCCTGAACAGCCCAGAATTACCCACCAGTTACCGTCAGTGCATCCGACTTGCCCCAGTTTCACGCCGTTGTTGTTGTAAATGCCATCATTGAGAATTTCAAACCCGTAATTCTGGCACTCGTTGAAGATATGCGCCATGATTCGGTTTTCGGTCGTGGGGGGTGTTGCTTCTTTCTCCTGCACAGGTAATGAGCCGTCTTTGTAGTGAGTGCAGATGAAGCGATCGCAACGCATTGGGGTATTGGCACGAAATACTTCTTTGTTGTTGACCACGACTACCCAGCGTTGCGTTAAGTGGTTGTCGTCATAGGTAATGCTGGCTACCAGTTTGTCATCAGCATAATATTCGTGATGGTCAAAAGAGATTTCGACTATTGTCAGTGGTTCGGGAGCTATGGCTTGGGCTTGGTCAGCGATGAAGTGGTCGAGTTCGGCTTGGGCGAGGGCTTGGTTGTCGGTGACTTTGTGAGTTTGGGTGGATTGGTGGGTGATAATTGCGTTTATCCAGGTGTCAGCCGCTCTTTTGTCCGCTGTGGGTGTAACGCCGAGTTCGGCAGCGATTCTTTTGAGACGGGGGAGGTTATAGCGGGAAAGGGCTTGCTGTGTATACCTTACATGAGTCATAATGGAGTTTCCTTATTATTAGGGACAGAGAAAGCGCTTCAGATTGGTAGTCGAGGGCGCTTTCTCTTTATCTTTTACTATTATGCGCTAATTTTTTAGCGCTGTCAAGAATATTTTAGCTGTTAGCGCTAATATGTTAGCGTGTATATTACAAAGGAAGCGCTAAAAAGTTATGGTTTATATGGAGGATATTAATTTATGGGAGCTGCCATTTGTGGCACTTGAAGACAGAAACTCATTGCCGGATGAGCCTTGTGTTTACTTGGCAATCGATAAAGATAACTCAGTGCTGTACGTGGGTATGTCAGACAATTTAAGGCAGAAATGGAAAAGCCATCCTAAGCTAGAAGCCTTAAGTCGTCTTGAAGGCGTTAAAATCTCGTACATTAGAACCGAAGCTGAATTACTCAGAAAGCTAGAAAATGCCCTAATCAAAGTTTTCAAACCTCCGTTGAACTTAACGGAAGCACCCAAAAAAGGCATTGCAGCTTTAAGGGAAAAAATTGGATTAACTCAAAAGCAACTAGGTGATTTAGTTGGAGTTGATACTTCGACAATCAGAAATTGGGAATATGGCAAAGGCTCAGAAACTTTCGCAAAAGTAGCAAGACTTTGTAAAGTACTGGAATGTGATATTGAAGATTTGTTTGAGGAAGAAGCAGTGTGATGATTGAACCTGCTGAAGAACCTCTTTTTGCTCTAACCTCTGTCTCATTTTATAAGCGATGCCTGCGGTGGGTTACGCCTACGCATTTACCATCTACATTCAAAAGCTATGTTGCGATTGACTTTGAGCAAATACCATTGAGCTAGAGGAGGTGGAATCATGCCTAAACCACCTTCCAGACGCAACAAAGCCACCCCTGCCGCATCTGATGACAGCACATTACCAAATGACCTTGCAGAAGAGGATATCTTCCCTCAAGAAAACCCGGCCTTAGCAACAATTGACGTTACTGCTGTTGAAGTACCAGAATTAACCGAGCAGGAGCAGAGCGATCGCCTGCACTTGGAGCGTAGGGTAGAACGAGCGTTCTTTGAAGCAGGGAAGGCATTGACTGAATTACGCGATCGCAGATTATATCGTTCCACGCACAAAACTTTTGAGGAATACTGCCGCGATCGCTTTGGTCATAGTCGTCGCCAGTCTTATCTTTTAATGGATGCAGCTGTTGTTTTTGATAATTTACTTGAAAAATGTGATCCATTGGATCACATTTTGCCAACTAACGAACGTCAAGTCCGACCAATGACAAAGCTTGAACCTGAACAACAGCAAGAAGTGTGGGTAAAAGCGGTGGAGCAGGCAGGGGGTAAAGTGCCACCAGCTAGAATCGTTAAAAACGTAGTGCAGCAAATAATGGAGCGTACCCAAGTACCAAATACTTACCAGTTAGGCGAAGTATGCCAAATCCTTGCAAAGGATAACCCCGAACTCAGAGGCAAGGGCGGATGCTGGGGGATAGTCAACTACGTAGGTGAATTCAGTTGCACCGTCAAAACCTGGGATGGCGAGTATACAGTTGGGTTACAGCATCTGAAGTCTTTCAACTATTTGCCTGCGGAGTGTGAGCAGATGCAGGTGATTTGCGATCGCATCAGTCGAGTGTATTCGAGTGGGCTGGAGGAGTCGGTGCAGAAGTTTTTGGAGATGCTGGGGAAGCTGAATCGGGCTTATTTGACGGATTTGGAAGAGAAATTGTTGAGTCTCTTAGAGTCGGAAATTAAACATAAGGAAGCCTGGGGATAAGGCAGGAATTTATGTGAACAATTAAGTTATCGTCAATAAAGTCTGCTGTTCAAGCCGAGTTTATAAATCTACAATTTCGTATCAATTACTACTTTTCCCACGGCTGCTGATTGTTCAGGATATAACTGTGACAGAATTTCACATATATGATAAGCAGCATCTAGATAGTAGGCACAGGGAATTAGTAATTGCTTAAAATTAGTACAATCCCTAGTTTTTATAAAGGATGAGGCAATTCGTGGAAGATACCAGTTACGCTCAGTAAGAATTGTGTTTGCTGTGCTTACAGCTTCTTCACCTAATCCTGCTAATACTTGGATGACAGCAATCACTTGAAGTGCTTTTCCTTGTTCTCGTTCATTTTTGATCTTCTCTTTAGCTTTAAGAGCAGCAGTTAGAGTTGTTTTGAGTTGTTTCTTGTCTTGTTTGTTGAACTGTTCCAAGGCGATCGCTGAAAAAGCTCTCATCTGCTCCCATGCGTCCTCAATTTCATCTACAATCTTCAGAGCAGTTGGAATCTCATTTGCCTGTGCAAGTGCTGCCACTACTGTGGATAAGTTTTCATCTCGTTGGTTTCCACTTTCTCGTGCAAACTTTAATAACTTGCTGAAGGTTGCTTGTGCGGCATCATTATTTCTAAAAGATTCTAGTACAGCTTTTGTGCATATAATGTTTATCCTTCTACCTTCCACATAACGTTGTCCTTCAAAATGAGATATTAGATTTTCGGAGCCATTATAAAGAGTTATTTCTGCTTCTTCCCATTGTCCAATTTCTGCCTGCAATTTGGCTATAAATTCTACAACTTCGGCTCTAGTCCAAGAAAGTTCTATTTTCTGAGCAGTTTGACAAGCAACAGAAAAATCTTTAATCCTTGCTTGAGCTTGAGCTATTGCTTTGAAGCTGTCAACACGCTCCTTTTGTAACTCAATTTTATGTGCAGTTTCAATCGCTTTATCAAAAATTGTTTTTGCTTCATCTCTTCTTTCTGTTTTTGCGAATGCTTCTGCAACTAACGCTAAAGCAATTGCTAGCTGAGTTGGGTTATTAATCTTTTGAGCAATCTCATAAGAAATACTAGCAGTATCTTTATCTACTTGCTTCGATGTGACTTTGTAAGATTCTTTTACTATGCCTGCTGACGCAATTGCTTGCAAAAATACAGGCTCAAATGGTTGATTTCCCTGTACCATTTGCAGAGGAATAGCAAAGGTTTCTCGTGCTGCTGAATCTTTACCTTCTTCTGCTTGTGCTTGCGCTATAATTCCTTGAATTGTTGCCCGTCTGTGGTAATTATTAATCTTAGCAGCAAAGCTTAGTGCTGTACTATATTGTTTTTTATCTGCATACAAATATGCAATTTGACATAAAGCATCTATTTTGTCTATTTCAGTTATGAAATCTTTAGAAACACACAATCTATACTCAAGTTGTATTAATTTCTCAGCTTGGTTATCCTGAACACTAACTTCTTCACCAAACTGAATTTCAGCTTTGATCTCTTTTTCTAAATATTCTAAACTACACCGATATTCTTCTGGATCGCTAAATTTTTCTGCTATTTCAGCATATACATTAAAAGTTATTAACACTCCTATATAACCTAGTTCCATTTGTGTTTTTCTTATCAAGACTATTGTATCCAACCAATCCCAATAGCTTAGAGAGGATTTTCGGCTAACTTCTAATGCTTTGTTAAAAGTAGCTGCTGTCTTTATATTAGATATCTCTGCTTGTGCCTTTGCTATATCTAGCAAAAGTGATATTTTATGTATGTCTAAACTTAGATTTAATGCAGTAGCAAAAGCCTTTATCAATGAAGAATTAGTATTAAATACTATAAGGTATCTACACAGATGACGACGAAAATAATCGTTTAATAATTTGTATTCTAAATTCTTACACAGATTATCACTTACTTCAAAAACATGAGCAAGAAAGTATGCTGCAAAATTACCTTGCCAGTCAATATCTCCTCTCATCTCAAAGCGTGGTAATTTTTTTTGTTCTAAATACTTGAGTATTGTTTGTGCTTCTTCTAATCTATGTTGACTCTTTAGTTCCCACACTAGTAATAGATGCCATAATATTTGGCGCTGTACTTCATAAAATTTTGCAAGTTTTAAAGCTCGTTCTAAACCTCCTTGTCGTAGGGCTTCAAGTGGAGATTCTTGCATCTTTACCTGCTCTATCCACTGTGCATGTTTTAGCATAAACTCTGCCATCAAACCTGCGTTCTCCTCCTCCGCAGCACAGGATAAAGCTAACTGTAAAGTCTTCAGTAACAAGTCAGGTTCATCTGGTAACTGTTTTAATTGAATATCTGCAAAGGTTTGATCTCGTGCTAATATGTATAAACTCTTATGTTTTTTTGCACTTTTTAAGTGTTCTGCATAATACTGTAAAGCATATAAACTATGATGTTCTTGCCAAGAAGCACAAAAAGTCAGCAATTTCTTTCGGTAACATTGAAGAAGTTCATCTGTGTAAATTTCAGTAGTTATGTAGTCACGCAGACGAGGGTGAATTAGAGCATAGCCTTTTATATCATCGCCTGCTATCCATCGCCGTATTGGGGAAATAATTTTATTAAATAAATTCCTTTTTTCTCGAGATACTAAGCGAGGATTAATAGCTTCTAAATCAACGCGAGAAATTGCACCCAAAACTATAGTCAAAGTGGCGAATAAGTCTTTTAATGGCTCATTGTTGTCTTCTGATGCTTCAATTTCCTGCCACCACTTATATAAATAGTCTTTCAACCCTTTTGGTTGAGTTGCAATATTATCAGGAGTCAAACGGCCATCTGCTGCATCCTCTGCTAACCAGCGCACGTAAAATGGATCTGCTCCCAAGCTTGGTTCTTCCTGGTAAGCTGAAACCCGCATAACTTCATCAAGGAGCATAGGATTATCAGCAAAGATTGTTGCTTTTTTTCCTGCTTCCTGCATAACTTGCATTACATCATTGCGTGTCAGTCCCGCCAGTACTAAATGCTCTATTTGACCCTTTGGCAAATCGTAATCAGCAGCCCAATCTTGTCCTACATCTCGCACTGTTAGAATAATATGCAGATTTTCGGGCAGCCGACGAGAAAGATAAGGAACAAGCTTCCAGTTTGTCACCTCATCGAGTCCGTCAATTACCAGTACATGAATATGCTCAAGTGGTTTATCAAAGAAATAATGGTACTGTGCTTGCAAATCGGGCAGCTTTTCTGGCAATGTATCAGTACAGTTGTGCCACTGCGCCATTTGCTCAACTACATTTCTTAAAAAGCCTTCCTCTGTAACACTACTGGAGTTTTCATAAGGGGCAAAGAAATGGTAAGCCAATGTTTCAGGTGCTTCGCTTACCAACTTTGCCATTAAAGAAGTCTTGCCAAAGCCATGGCGGAAACTGGACAGCCTTGGATAGATAGAGGAGAAGCCAAGAAAATTGTCAATCAAATCCTGCCAACAACAGGCCATCAACAAACACTTTTTAATAATCTCCTTAACGAAGGATTATTGTCTGAGGATTTGGTTTATATTTATTCAAACGAAGATGATTCAGAGCCTCAGCATATTGATACTGTAAAATTTCCCTATGAGAAATTTAGCGACCATCTTATAGTTCGCTACCTATTAAACAAACATCTTGATAAGAATAATCCAGTTGCTTCATTTAATCCCAATCAACCACTAGGAAAAATGCTGGCTAATGATTGGGAAACATGGCGCTACAGTGGTTGGATTGAAGCTCTTAGTATCCAATTACCAGAACAAATTGGGCAAGAATTAGTAGAATTAGCTCCACAGGGAAACGTAGGGGATGTTGTGCAGCGTGCCTTTCTTCAAAGTATTATCTGGCGTAACCCTACTAAGGTAACTAATATAACCAAAGACTATCTCAATGAGATATTTAGTCAAGAGGGTTGCGAAGAAGCTGTGTACAATTTACTACTGACAGTTGCGGCAGATCCAGCCCATCCCTTCAACGCTAAATTCCTTCATAACCACCTTCTGAGCCTTGAAATGCCTGAGCGTGACGAATGGTGGTCTATCTATCTGTCTTCGCAATATGAAGAACGTGGCTCTGTTGACCGTTTACTGGAATGGGCATGGGAAGCTGAAAAAACACATATTTCTGATGAAGCGATTGAACTATGTGCTGTTGCGTTGGTATGGTTTTTAACTACCTCTCATCGTTATGTTCGTGATCGCGCAACTAAAGCCCTAGTTTCAATGCTTTACCTAAGACCTCAAGTTTTGGTACAGGTAATTGAGCGATTTATTAACGTTAATGACCTCTATGTATGGGAACGCCTTTGTGCTGTAGCTTACGGTGTGGCTATGCTCAGTGATAAGGCTAGTGGAGTGCAAGAACTGGCTGGTAAAGTTTACGAATGGGTATTTAAGAACGGCACACCACCAGCACACATACTTTTACGTGATTATGCTCGTGGAGTTATCGAAGTTGCAAAGCATCGTGGAATCCTTCCGCAAAGTGTAGATATTGAGCGCTGTCGCCCACCATACCAAACTCCTTGGCTTGTTGATATTCCTACCAAGGAAGAATTAGAACCTTACGGTGAAACTTGGGAAGGTATGGATGACCGTGACTGGTCGCAGTGGGGTTTATATAATTCAGTAATGGGACATGGAGATTTTGCAAGATATGTTATAGGTACAAATCATGGCGATTTTGAATGGTCTTCCTGTCGTTTGGGAGAGCTAGGTAGGAAGCAAATACTTGCAACTAGGCAGCAAAAGTATAATGAATTTATAGACTCTTTGACGAAAAAACAAAAAAATTCATGGGAAAGATACGAGAAAATACAGTCATCTGTTAGACTCTGTAAACGTCTAGATACAGCTAAACAGATTGAATATTTTCAAGCAGAGTTTTCTTCTGATAAATTAAACAGCATACTTATAAGTGAACAAAACAGATTTTTGAGAACATTAGGTAAGAAAAAGAAAGAAAACTTCAATAAATTTGTTTTACCTCACATCCAAGATTCAAAAGGAAATGAATTCCGGTTTGATTTATCACTTGTCCAATCTTGGATTCTAAAGATAGTTTTTGATTTCGGTTGGACAGTTGATAGATTTGGGCAGTTTGAACGCACGCTAGATCGTTACAGTTATGGTGAAAGAAAAACCCCAGAAAGAATAAGTAAAAAATATCAATGGATAGCCTATCATCAGTTTCTAGCTTATGTTGCCGATAATTTTGAATTTATTGGTAGTTCTTCATTAAATGAATCTCCTCAACAATACGATGGCCCTTGGCAGCTAGGTTCTGGTACACGGGATATTGACCCTTCACTTTTAGTACGCCAATTATCAGAACAGGAAGTCCAAGAAAAAACATCTGTATGGTGGCAACCAGTCCCATACATTTTTGATCACGCTGATAAACAAGAGCAAATTAATTGGATAACACAAGAAAGTGATTCTCCTAATCCATGCCAGCTAATTGAAGTAACTCGACCAAGTGATGGTACAGTTTGGCTTTCCCTCGAAGGACACTATCGATGGACTGAAGAAGGCCCCATTGAAGAAGAACCTTATCATAGTTTGCGACGAGATATGTGGTTTCAGTTACGAAGCTATATAGTTCATCAAGAGGACAAGAGTAAGATATTGCAATGGTTCAGTGATAAAAATTTTATGGGAAGATGGATGCCAGAGTCAGAGCAGATGCTTGATGTTTTTGTTGGTGAGTTTCCTTGGGCTTCATCATGTAGAGCATTAAATAATGACCAGGATTGGATTAGTCATAGTAAATTTGAAGATGACTTACCAGGTGCTAGTGTTGTAACAACAACCGAGTATTTACGTGAAATTTCTACATTCGATTGTTCAATTGATGGCACTATTTCAGCTTTGATGCCATCTGCTTGGCTAATTAAAAACATGCGAATCCGATGGTCAGGTGGCAGATTTAATTTTGTAGATTCTGTAAATGAGCTTGTAGCGTTTAACCCATTAGTTGAAGAAGCAGGATCAAGTGCGTGTTTAATTTCAAAAGAAAAACTTATTAGGTTTTTAGCTGAAAATGGACTTGATATAATCTGGACTGTATTAGGAGAACGTCAACTAATTGGTGGGAATCATCAGGAGTGGTATGGGAGATTGGAGTTATCAGGAGTTTATCACCTGAATGAAGGCATAGTAACAGGAGAACGATTAAAGTCATGGCATCAAACTCTTAACAATGATTAGATTTAATTAATAATTATTATTATAATCAGTACATTGGTACTAAATTAACTACTATTTTTCTAATTCAGAAGTTTATATTGTTTATTTATATGTAAAGCACGATGTTAAGTTTAAAAGATTTTAAAATATTAAGTAGTGAAAATCTTCAAGAAGCTAAAGATGCTATATATCGAGCTACATGGTCTCCTAATGGAAAATATATCGCTGCTGCTTCTAGTATTGGAGATATCTATTTATGGAGCTTAGAAAGTGGAAAGATTATCCAAACTATAAAATGCTTTAATGAACGGATTTTAAGCATAGCATGGTCTCCTAATGGAAAATATATTGCAATAGGAGGTAGTACTAGGATTATACAAATCTGGAATATTAAACAGGATAGATTAGAGCAAAGATTAATTGGACATTCTGACTGGATTCGGGATATAGCATGGTCTCCTAATGGAAAACAGATAGTGTCATGTTCCAGCGATCAAGGTGTGTGGCTTTGGGCGACAGAAACTGGACAACCTTTGTGTCGATTTGAAGGACATACAAACTGGGTTAAAGGAGTAGCCTGGTCTCCAGATGGTCAATTTATTGTTTCTGGTGCTGATGATGGAACTGTTCGGCTATGGGATACTAAAGGTTTAAATTGTATAAATATTCTTACTAATAAAGATTCTTTTGGCTCAATTTATAGTGTAGATTGGTCTAATAATTCTTTATTTATAGCTGTAGCATCTTCTGATAAAACTATAAAGATTTGGGATGGGAAAACATACAAGCATATTATTACACTTGAAGGGCATATAACTGCAATAAGTAATATTTGCTTTTCTAAAAATAATAAACTTCTTGCTTCAATTTCAGTAGATGGGATTATTCGACTTTGGGACTGTAATTTCTGGAAAGAGATTGCAAGTATATCAGGCTCAGTACATAGTTCTCAAAGCTGGCCATCAGTTTTAGCTTTTCATCCAAACTCACTTTTTTTAGCTACTCCAGTTCAAGAAGGTGCTGCAATAAATATTTTGACTTTAGAACATCAGACTACAGAAAGTTCTTCCGATTTACTAAATAGTAAAGCTTCTTCTCAAGAAAGTATTGTTTATTATATTAATGCTAAAGCTGTTTTACTTGGGGAAAGTGGAGTTGGTAAATCAGGGCTAGGTATTCGTCTTGCAGAAAAAGAATTCCGCAAGACTGAATCAACTCATGGAGCGCAGTTTTGGCAATTTCCCGTTGCTCAAAAATCAATTTTAGATGAAAATCAGGAAAATATAAATGCAGAATTAACTCTTTGGGACTTAGCAGGACAGCCTGACTATCATTTAGTTCATCAGCTTTTTTTAGACGATACCGATGTAGCTCTTTTATTATTTGACTGCTCTAATACAGCCGAGCCTTTTCGAGGAATACCTTACTGGGCAAAGGTTTTGAAAAAAATAGCTCCAACCAATGCCCTTAAATATTTAATTTCTGCTCGTTGTGATGTTAGTCCTGTTACAGTAGACCAACGCGAAATTAATCAATTTATAGGTGAGTATGGTTTAGATGGCTACTTCCGAAGTTCCGCCAAAACTGGGGAGGGAGTAGAACAGTTATTACAGCAAATTATTGCAGCAATTCCTTGGGATAAACTGCCTCGTACTACAACACCAAGGCTATTTCAAGTAATCCGTGAGTTTTTACTAGAGCGCAAAGAAGCAGAAGATACATTAATATTAGTAGAACGCGTGACACAGGAGGTTGATCTGCGTTACATAGAACGCTCACCTACCCAAGCAGAGATTGATACAGTAATCAGTTTGTTACAAGCACGGGGGTTGGTTTACCGTCTGGCTCCTACCCCAAATATGCAAATGGTTTTGCTGCGGCCTGAATTGATCAACCAATATGCTTCCTCTATTATCAAAGCTGCTCGTAATCACCCAGAGGGGATTGGCTCAATTCTTGAGCGAGATGTAGTTTGCGCCAATTTTTCTTTTGATGGATTTTCAAGGGAAGAGCGTTTACCTCTGATAGAAGAAAAATTAGTATTAGAATCAACTGTCGAGCTATTTATCAGTTATAACTTAGCTTTTCGAGAGTTAGGGCGACTAATCTTTCCTAGCCACTTTAATGTATTACATCGGTTTGTTGATAAGCTTCATCCGCCAACGGAAGTTACTTATGAGTTTTCAGGTAGTATCGAAGCAATTTATGCGTCTCTGGTCGTCTGCCTCAGTTATACCAAAGACTTTCAACGAGAAAACCTTTGGAAGTATGCAGCCGAGTTTTCGCGGAATGAACATCGTCTCGGCTTTGCTATGAAACAAGTATCAGAAGGCACTGGGGAACTAGAGATTTACTTTTATCCTGGAGTTAGTGACTTTGACCGGGTTACATTTATCCGTTTTATTACCAATCACTTGCACATTAAAGGCATTAATGTGCAAGAACGCATTCGCCTCTACTGTTCCAATGCTGAATGCGGCAAAGAAGTTACAAATAGAGAAGCGATTGAAATACGTGTAAAGGCTGGAAAGCTAGAAATTCCCTGCCAGTACTGCGACACAAATGTACTGATTCCTCGCAGTATAGAGGAAAAATACCGCAGTGACAGAGCGTATACTGAAAAACAACAAGAACTAAGGACTACAGTAGAAAAACGAACTGAAGCAGAAGTTAACGCATTCTACCATGATAAAGAAATATACATGAACAATGCAGACAAGCAAATACGCATTCTCCACCTATCCGATATTCATTTAGGGACTACAGCGCAAGCACAACGCTACTTTACGCAACTGGCTACCGACCTGACCCAAAATCTTAACGTAAAACAGCTTAACTACTTGGTAATTTCCGGTGATATCGCCAATCGTTCAACACAAGAGGAATACGATGCAGCTTTTGAACTGGTTGATAAACTGGTCAAACGTTACGGGCTTGACCCTAGCCGCATTGTTATAGTTCCTGGAAACCATGATATCAATTGGGAATTATCAGAAATTGCTTATCCCTTTGTACCCAAGCGAAAACTGCCTAATCCCTTACCAGAAGGAAAATATATTGATGCAGGTAGTGCAGGTGCATTAATTTGTGATGAGAATGAGTATAAAAAACGGTTTGATTACTTTAGCGATCGCTTCTATAAAAAAATTTATAGTAAATACTATCCCCAAGAATACGACCAGCAAGCAATTATTCACCTCTGCGCGGAAGATAAAATTCTCTTTCTAGGGCTTAATTCCTGTTGGGAAATCGATCATGAGTACAAAGATCGGGCTGGTATCCATCCCAATGCGATCGCTAATGCCCTAGACCAAATTCTTACAGGAAACTACGATGACTGGCTGAAGATCGCTGTTTGGCATCACCCTGTTCATAGTTCTGAGTCAATGAAAAATACGGCTTTTCTAGAACAGTTAGCAGTTAATGGTTTCCAAGTTGGGATTCACGGACACATCCATGAAGCAAAGCGTCGTGTGCGATTCGTTGTTTAGTGAATCACGGTAACCAGTCCGTACATAACTAAACCAGCCTGACAGCAGATTACTGTCACTAAGGGCTGAACTCTCGGTCAGATGCAAGTGCAAGTCTTGCCATTCAGACTCAGAATTGACTCCTTATCTGCCCACACCGAACAAGCTCGGTTCTTGTAGAGTGAAGCTGGGAACAGGGCGCAATCAGACGACCGTTGCGGGTTGACACTGGCGCTAACAGGGAGTTCCTACGATGAAACAGAGCCTAGAAAAACGACTTATTTGCAGGCAGGGCGCAACACAAAATCCCTGACCTCACTGGAGTTTATTCCCGCCGAACACACGTCGAGTAACGGCAAGAGTCCAGGGAATCCAGTAGTTGAATTGGCTACATCTAACGGAACAATCAATCTCTCCGAGGGAACGAAGAAAAACGAATTGTGGGTCTTGAGACGGTCGAATCTCAGGTAGTCCAGACGAGCGGAGGAATCCCCACAGTTCGGATAGGACAGTCCGTAATTGGACTGAGGTGTTCAGAGAATACAAACTAGAGAAGAGAAAATGATTAGACACAGTTACAAAACTAGTGAATCTTGGAAAGCCCTACCGTGGAAGAAATTCCGCCGAAATCTTTTCCGCCTTCAAAAGCGCGTATTTAAAGCTGTTCAAGTTGGAGACAAGCGGAAAGCGCGGTCACTCCAAAAGCTCATTCTAAAATCCACCTCGGCTCGATTTCTTGCAATAAGACAAGTATCTCAGCTAAATGCTGGTAAAAAGACGGCTGGTATTGATGGGAAGAAATCCCTCTCATTCGAGGAACGCTTCAACCTTGAAGAATTACTAAGAGTGAACAGCGGAAATTGGAAACATCAAGGACTAAGAGAAATCCCCATCCCCAAAAAGGACGGGACTATCAGAATGCTTAAGATACCCACCATCGCGGATAGAGCTTGGCAATGCCTAGCAAAGTACGTACTCGAACCAGCACACGAAGCCACTTTCCACGCCAGGAGTTATGGGTTCAGGACTGGGCGCTCCGCCCACGATGCACAAAAGTACATCTTCCTAAACCTTAGCTCCGGTTCCAACGGAATAGAAAAACGAGTAATCGAACTCGATATTGAAAAGTGCTTCGACAGGATTAATCACTCAGCAATAATGGACGAACTCATCGCCCCCAAAGGACTAAAACTCGGTATCTTCCGATGCCTTAAGGCTGGAGTCAACCCAGAATTCCCTGAACAGGGGACACCTCAAGGGGGAGTGGTCAGTCCTTTGCTAGCTAACATCGCGCTCAATGGGATTGAGAGTATACACAGATACCACGAGAATAAAGGACAGAGAATCACTGACAAAACCTCAGCCAGTGATATCACCGAACCATCAGTCCGATACGCGGATGATATGGTTATCATACTCCGACCCGAAGATGATGCGACAGAGATACTTGAAAGAATCAGCGAGTTCCTCCGCAAACGCGGAATGAATGTAAGCCAAAAGAAGACCAAAATTACCGCTGCGACAGATGGGTTTGATTTCCTTGGCTGGCACTTCAAAGTCCAGAAAAACGGAAAGTTTAGATGCAATCCCTCAGTGAATAACTTCAAAGCGTTCCGTAAGAAAGTAAAACACATCGTCAACAACTCGAACTATGGTGCTACCACAAAGGCTGAGAAATTAGCGTCGGTAGTTAGAGGCTGGAGAAATTACCATAAGTTCTGCAAGATGGACGGGTCAAAGCTATCACTTTGGTTTATGAGTCACAGAGCTTACACGGTGTTCAACAAGGAAGCAAAACAAACACGCTACTCTAGCAAAAAACTGATAGATAAAGCGTTTCCAAAAGTTTCCTACTCCGAAAACAAACACATCCCTGTCAAAGGAACTAAATCACCTTACGACGGAGACATAACCTATTGGAGCAAACGTAACAGTAAGCTCTATGATGGAGCAACCTCTAAAGCTCTTAAGAAGCAAAACCATAGATGTGCTTCCTGTGGTCTGAAATTCATCGGTGAAGAAAAGGTTCACCTGCATCACATCGACGGAAATCACACCAACTGGAAGGAAAATAATCTAGAGGCAATTCACGAGAGTTGTCACGATTACAAACACATGAGCAAAAGCGCAAGCTAAGAACATCGGGAGCCGTGTACACGGAAACGGGTACGCACGGATCTAACTGAGAGGTGCGGGGAATAATATCCCCCATCGACTCAACCAATTTTCAGTACGATGCACGGCGTGGTCTCAAAATTATTGCTGCTGGAACTTTTGGCGCACCTGCTAAGGAGCAGGTTACAGGTATACCACTTCAGTACAACTTGCTAACTCTTGACCCAGAAAGCGGAGTAATGACGGTTGAGACACGCAAAAAAGAAAAAGCTGATGGTGCATGGTCTGCGGATGCTCGTTGGGGCGATAAAAATAATCCAGTGCCAAGGTATGATATCAAATTGCGATATGGAACTGCCAGCAAAACTGATAATTCTTCCAATCACCCAAAAGCTTCAACGCAAGATAATAGTTCCAATTCTCAACAAAGTATTTTTGGTGGCAATATCCAAGTTGGTGGTAATATAACTGTTGGCAACATTACACAAAATAACCATTCCGGCATAACAAGCCAACCTCCGAAGCGCACAATATTAATTCTTGCATCCAGCCCTACCAACACAGCAAGATTGCGTTTAGACAAAGAAGTGCGAGAAATTGATGAAGGTTTGCGAAGGGCGCAGCAGCGAGAACACTTTTCATTGCAGCAAAAATGGGCAGTTCGTCCTGACGATTTGCGTCGTACCTTGTTGGATTATAACCCGCAGATTGTTCACTTTTGTGGACATGGATCTGGTGGTAAAGGATTAGTCTTGGAAAACGATGCAGGCAACGCACAGTTTGTTCCAACTAACGCTTTAACCAGTTTGTTTGAATTGTTTGCTAATCAAGGTGTAGAATGCATTATATTAAATGCCTGCTATGCCGAAGTACAAGCAGAGGCAATCTCCCAGCATATTAATTATGTGGTGGGAATGAGTGATGGAATTAGCGATAATGCGGCGATAAAATTTGCAGTGGGTTTTTATGATGCGCTAGGTGCTGGTCGGTCGTATGACGACGCTTACAAATTCGGCTGCAATGCGATCGCTCTAGAAGGAATACCAGAAGAACTGACTCCTGTTTTAAAAAAAAAGACCAAATAACAGTAGCTAACTCAGTTGATGCGTTAGTACAGCAGGTGCGATCGCTCATCCACGACGATATTCAACGCTTACACAGTACTATGCCGCTTTGGGGAGTAGACCACTGGGTTCCTTTGGGCGACCTGTTTGTTGATGTAAATATCTTAGAGCAAGTCAGCAGTAGCCGTAGATCGGAACTGGATGATCTATGGCAGGATTTTATAACTGGTAATTCCGACTACCACAGTTTGGAGCGGATTGGTTTAGGTAAGAAACAGCAGGGCGCATCGGCATTGGCTTTGCTGGAATCGAATACTAATCTGATGGTGGTAGGTAAACCGGGTTCAGGGAAAACGACATATCTGCAAAAAATTGTAACCGAGTGTAATGATGGAAAATTGCAAGCACGGCGAATTCCTGCATTGATTAAACTACGGGAGTTCGTAGATGATGGACGCAAGTACGCATATAACTTAGAGCCGTTTTTGGGACAATTTTGGCGATTAGGTAATGCAGAGATTGAATTAGTGCTAAGTCAGGGTAAAGGATTAGTGTTACTAGATGGTCTGGATGAGGTGGCTGGAGAAGCCGGAAAGCAAATAGCCAAGGAAATAAAGCGGTTTGCTCGTATTTATCCGCAAGTGTTGATGGTAGTGACTTGCAGAACGCAAACCTTACCAGATTTCTTCGATTGGCAATCACAACGCTTTATCTGTATAGAGGTAGCGGATTTCAATGAAGCGCAGGTGAGAGCGTTTGCAGCACATTGGTTTGGGACTGTGTGTGCAGATGCAGGAGAGACGAAGACGCAGGAATTTTTAGAACAGTTATTTCAGGAAGAAAACAAGCCAACTAAGGAACTTGGAATTACCCCAATCTTGCTGAGTTTGATTTGTGCGGTGTTTCACCAAACAGGGAAATTTTACTCGCAGCGTTCCAAGTTATATCAAGAATGTTTGGAGTTATTGTTGGAGCAGTGGGATGAAAGACGAGGAATTGAGCGGGATGAAATTTATAGAGGGTTATTAGTTGCTCAAAAGTTGGAGTTATTGAGCTATGTTGCAGTAAAGAAGTTTGAGCAACAGCAATATGTTTTGTTTAAACAAGAGGAATTGGAGGTTTATATTGGGGAGTTTTTAGGGATTAATTTACAAAATAGTCAAGAGGTTTTGCAGGTGATCACATCTCAGCATGGATTGTTGATTGAGAGATCGCATAAAATCTGGTCATTTTCCCATTTAACATTTCAAGAGTATTTAGTAGCAAATTGGTTTTACAAACATGGTGATTGGGAAGAGTTAGCCAGCTACATCACCCAGGAAAACTGGAGACAAGTATTTTTACTTGTTATACAAATAGTACCTAATCCTGACTATCTATTACAAATTATGAAAAGTAAAATTGATGCACTTGTATTAAAGGATAAGGAAATACAGACATTTCTAATGTGGGTTAACCACAAATCATCATCAGTATTTATTAAAGCTTTATCTAAAGATTTGTTCAAATTTCCATTGATTCGAGCATTTTACTCATACCTTGGTAGCAAAGTTGCTAGTAAACTTGACTGGACTCTTAGCGATAAAATTGATCTAGATGATGAATATATGGAAACGGAAATTGAACTAGATACAGATATGTTAGCTGCTTTGGAAGACTCTTGGATCATAGTTTATGCGATGTCATCTAACCTTCAAAATATAAATTATAGGTTTCGTAATCTTACTGATAACAATTCATTTGTTCATACATTTGATGTTGATTTAAATGAGCTTACTAAGATGATTAACCGTGCTATTGCTCGTGCTATTGCTCGTTCTATTTATTGTGAACTAAATCCTGAATTTTATCAAGTATTGCAAATATTACAATATAAATTACCTAATTCAGAAAGTAGTTGTGAAACCCTTAGCTATTGGTGGAAATTAAATGGTGAAGATTGGTTTATTAAATTGAAAGGTGAAACTATAAAGTATAGGAATATTGGTTTCAACTCTATGTCAGCATTTGTTAGATGACTAAATTATGGCTTTCCTCGCGGCTTGGATTGTAAATTACCTTCAAGTTTTTGTTGCTTTACAAGCTTTTGAACTAAACTTTTTGAGACGGAAAATATGTTAGCTACTTTTCTGATTGAAATGTTTTTTTGAAGATGTGCTGCAACTATTTTTTCTCGAAGATCGACAGAGTATGACTTCATTTAGAGGTATTTATATTTTAATTTATTGTACCTCATAACAGACGCAAGTGCTGTATCGTTGTTTGTTCGGTAGTAAAAGCCGAACTATTCTATGGTGCAATGCGAAGTAATAATCCCACACGTACTTTAACATTACAAGAAGCATTCTTAAATAATTTTGTATCTTTGCCTTTTGATGATCGGGCAGCTCGAATTTTTGGCACAATTCGGGCAGAGTTAGGGACGCTTGGTACACCAATAGGGCCTTATGATTTGCAGATTGCAGCGATTGCGCTAGTGAATAACTTAACATTAGTTACGCATAACATAAGAGAATTTAGTCGCGTTAGTGGGCTGGTGATTGAGGATTGGGAATAAGAGCAATGAAAACCAATGCTGCTCGACTACTTGATAAACTAGGTATTGCATACCAAATCCTGAGCTATGAAGTAGATCCTGATGATTTGGCTGCTGAAAGTACAGCCCAGAAAGTGGGTCTTCCGCCAGAGCAAGTTTTTAAAACTCTAGTAGTCAGAGGTGACACAACAGGTATCTGTTTTGCTGTTGTGCCGGGAAATGCTCAGTTAGACTTGAAAGCTTTGGCACGGATTTCAGGAAACCGCAAAGTTGAGACGGTTGCCCTGAAGGAAGTTCAGCCACTAACAGGATACATCCGTGGGGGTGTAACGGCTTTAGCTAGTAAAAAAGACTATCCTGTTTACCTTGATGAAACAGCAACCCTATTTGAGCAGATTACTGTTTCTGGTGGAATGCGAGGAATGCTGCTTCTGCTATCGCCATCTGACTATTTACGTGCGGTCAATGGCACTTTGGAAGCAATTGTACATTAAACCAGTTCTCACCAAGCATACTTAAGTACAAGTTGCGTTTATTACATAGAAATATTGAAGTTACAGTAAATAAATAACAGTATATTAGCGGGTTACAATTCAGTATTAGCCTAACTACTTGAGTAGCAAATCACACATTATTTGCTACTCAAGTAGTGGGTTTTGAGCTAATGACTATCAAAAAGCCTTTGGTAATCGAACAATCAAAACTGGGACAGCTCATCCATGAACTTCGCACTGTAACGGGTTTAACCCAAGAACAGTTCGCAACACATTTGGGTGTTACTTATTCCACAGTTAATCGTTGGGAAAATAAACGCTCTAAGTTATCACCGATGGCTATGCAGAGGATTGAAAAACTTCTACAAGAGATGGGTGATCAAGGGCAGAAACTGTTAGCGAAGTATCAGTCAAATTAGTTCTGAGGAAAAAGTAGATTACCTCACTTCTTGAGAGCAGTACTTAATCAAATTTGATATAGCGATTGCATTCTTTTAAAGAGCGATCGCAGTTTTACCGTGCTGTTTTGAACTTAGTAAGGAAAACAAATGACTTTCACCAAAGAGCAATTACAGGCTGTCATGACTGGTACAGATTTAAATCATCGTGTAGAGGCACTGCGGCAGCTCTTAGGATATCCGGTGAAAGAGCATGATCCTCAAGGTTCTCGTTTTTGGTACTTACGCCCTGGTGTTGATGAATTAGAAGCTGAGGAAACTTGCCCAATTGCTGTTGGCTTCTATGAGGAACTATCAGGAGTTACAGACCAAGAAATTAAAAGATTTTTGACCTCTAAAGAACAGCAACAAGAAATTTACGGGCATTACACAAACCGAGTTGCTGAACAGCAACCTGTAATGTATTTGCTGTTGCCAACTAAAGAAGCTTTAGGTCGAGTGCCGTTAGTGCTGCCAAGTGAAGGTGGACTACGCCAACGGCAAATCCAGACTTTTGATTGGAATGAACCGCAACTAATAGCACGGTTAAACCGTTTAAAACAAGGGGAACTGCCGATTGCTGCTAAGGGGCTAAGTTCAGTTCCCTTAGTGGAATGGGTTTTCTATGAACCGATTAAAACGGCGAAGGAATTAGCGCAGTTGTTGGCTGAAACTGCCCGTCGAATTGAGCAAGTAATTCCCCAAGTCTATGAGAAAGAAAAAGCTGATGGGTATTTACACAACCTATTGAAGAGTTTTCAACGGGAGCTACTGCCCACACTGCAATTGACTTCAGATAATGAGAAGGATTACAGTTTTGCAGATATCTACGCCCAAACCATTGCTTATGCACTGTTTACAGCAAAGGTCTTCAGTCATGTAAAGGATAAGCGGGAGGGACGCGAGAAGGAAACGCATTTTGACCGTGAATCTGCTTGGCAACAATTACCAGAAACTAACCCATTTCTCCGCAAGCTGTTTAAAGATGTGTCAGAGCGTGAGCCTGAAGAGTTGGGGGATGAGTTGATAGGTGCGATCGCAGATATTTTTGGCATCCTCCGCGCCGCCAAGATGGATGCGATTCTCTCGGATTTTCAATTGAAGATGAACCGGGAAGATATTGTTATTCGGTTCTATGAGGATTTTTTGACAGCCTACAAACCACAGATGCGAGAGCGTCGAGGTGTTTATTATACGCCGGAACCTGTGGTGTCTTACATTGTACGTTCTGTAGACCATATTTTAAAAACAGACTTTAAACTAACTGATGGTTTAGCTGACGCGACAAAGGTAAAGGTTGAAAAACCTAACAATAAGGGTACAACAGAAACGCATAAAGTTCTGATAACAGACGTTGCAACTGGTACGGGTACTTTTCTTTATGGCGTGATTAACCATATTCATCAGTCGCTAAAACTCAATCCAGATGAATGGTCAAATTATGTTTCTCAAAACCTATTACCACGACTACTAGGTTTTGAGTTACTAATGGCTCCCTATGCAGTTGCACACATGAAATTAGGTTTGCAACTAGCAGAATTGGGTTACAAATTCGATACCTTAGAACGGTTACGAGTTTACCTCACCAATACATTACAAGAAGCATTTCAAATACCACCTGCTGACGACTTTGATAATTGGATTCGAGATGAGGCAGATGCAGCTAATAAAATTAAGCAAGAAGCACCAGTAATGGTTGTAATGGGTAATCCGCCTTATTCTGGTCATTCTGCTAATAATGGCATTTGGATTAGTAATCTTCTCAAGGGGAAAGATACAACCACTGAAAAAGTAACTAGCAATTATTTTGAAGTAGATGGTAAACCACTTGGGGAGAGAAATCCTAAATGGTTAAATGATGATTATGTGAAGTTTATTCGTTTTGCTCAATGGCGAATTGAACAAACAGGTTATGGAATTTTAGCATTTATCACTAACCACGGGTTTCTTGATAACCCCACATTTCGCGGTATGCGTCAAAGTTTGATGGAAACTTTTGATGATATTTATATTCTAGACTTGCATGGGAATAGTAAGAAGAAAGAGCAAGCACCTGATGGTTCAAAAGATGAAAATGTTTTTGATATTCAGCAAGGTGTAGCAATTAGTTTTTTTGTAAAACGACAGAATGATAAAAAGCAAGAAGCTAATATTTATCATTCAGAGTTGTATGGGTTACGCCACAGTAAATATAGCTGGTTGAATTCTCATACTATAAATACAACTCAGTGGAATGACTTAAATCCTCAAGCTCCATTTTATTTATTTGTTCCACAAAATACTGACTTACTTGCAGAGTATGAACAGGGATGGAAAGTAACAGATATTTTTCCCGTGAACAGTGTAGGGATAGTTACTGCCCGTGACGAATTAACTATCCGATGGAGTGAAGAAGAAATTTGGCAGACTGTAAATGATTTTGCCCATTTACCACCAGAAACAGCACGATTAAAATATCGCTTGGGTCAAGATGCACGAGACTGGAAGGTTGAATTAGCTCAAAAAGATTTAAGAAGCCATCCTTATGTAGCGACAGAAGAATCCAGTCCTTTTAGAGAATTACTTGTACCTATACTATATCGACCATTTGATATTCGTTACACTTATTACACTGGTAAATCAAGAGGTTTCCATTGTATGCCGCGTGGCGAAGTTATGCGGCATATATTGGCAGGAGAGAATTTAGGGTTAATTTTTATGCGTCAAGTGGCAATGCAAGAAAATTACAGCCACTTTATGGTTACTAATAATATTGTAGATAATAGAGCTTTTTATAGTAACAAAGGGATAATGCAGCAAGCTCCACTTTATCTCTACCCCAACCCAAACAACCCAAAAGAATTAGAAGAACCAGTCCGCCCAAATCTTTCCCCCGCATTCCTCAAAGACATCATCTCAAAACTTGGCTACACGCCCACCCCACAAACCATTTTCTACTACATCTACGCCATCTTCCACTCACCCACCTACCGCACCCGTTACGCCGAATTCCTCAAAATCGACTTCCCCCGCGTTCCCCTCACCAGCAATAACGAACTCTTCCACCAACTAGCAGATTATGGTGAAGAATTAGTATCACTCCACCTAATGAAATCACCCAAACTCGACAAATTCATCACTAAATTTTTTGAAAATGACGGCAATAATCTAGTTGATGCAGGACATCCAAAATATACCAACGGTGCTGTCATCATCAACAAAATAGGAGATAAATTTACAGGCGTGCCAGAAGAAGTTTGGAACTTTTACGTAGGTGGTTATCAAGTCTGCCAAAAATGGCTCAAAGACCGTAAAGGACGTACTCTCACTTCTGACGATATCCAACATTACCAGCGTATTGTTGTAGCCCTCCAAGAAACCATTGAACTAATGGCAAACATTGACGCAGTAATTCCAGCTTGGCCTATTCAGTAAGTTATTAACTATGCTTGAGAACTTTATCCAAGACCTAATTCGCAAACAACGCCCCTACTACCTACTCCAAGGTAATCCCATCAAAGGTGTTGACAATCAATACTGGCTCGTCTTCAAGCACCGCGATGCTGACAGGCTGTTAAAAACAGTTGTGAAGTTCTTAGGTATTGGTGGGAAACAAGCGACTTACAGAATACTACGAATTGACCCAAAAAGCGCTAGGGTGTTTGAGTACATTCCTATCAAAGATGGAAATGTACCTAGTACCTCTCTGCTACGAATTAGTAATTTAAATGTTATTGAAAAATTCCTTCATAAAGAAAATGTAACCAAAGAAAAAGCTTTAATTGCAGGTAGCTTTTTAGAAGTTAAAGGTCGTCTTCGTAGATTCAATTTGCCTGATCAGCTAGATAAGTACAATGTCTTTATCGGCTCTGCCTTAGAACGCACCCAAATTTATCGTCGTTCTACAGCTTACTTTGATAGTGGTGTACTGAAACTATATGAAGAACCTCTTGCTTCAATTGTGCAAACTGAGGGTCAAATTCGCCTATTGATGGACTGGCAAGGATTCACCAAGCAAGCGGATGTCCAAGAACTGGAGAAATTACAAGACCCTAACTACCGCACCCAATTTGCTCATTGTACCCTGGCTGAATTCCTTAAGGGTTTAGAAGATAGCGCCTTTAGTGATACAGAAATTTTAGCTGAGTTAGTTCGCCTGAATTTTTTGCAAATTAAACTTGTCAAAATGGAGTCAGGACGGGGTATCTATCACAAAAAAACTGGCATCCTGAGCGACCAGTTAGAAAACCACATTCTTCATGAAGGCTCAGATAATTTCACTCGTGCAGCACATTCTAAAAATGCTGAGAGTGTAACTTTTCTTTATTCTTGGGATTCTCGTTTAGATGCAGAAGCCATATTTGAAAGTATTGGTCAATTTGATGCTGAGTGGCAGCGAGATGAGATCACCTTTGACTTAACCCAAGAGTTTTTACAGCAGGTACTAGCGGAACGCGATCGCCGTGCCAAGTTAAAAGAACCAGTTATTGAATCTATCAATCCTGATGAGTTTGCCCCTGGGGAAACCACCCAAGTTGAAATCACAGGTCAAAATTTAGACAAAATAGAAAGCATTGAGGTTGTAGATGATCAATTGGTGAAAATCACCATTGACAGCCAAGATTCGGAACGGATTATTGGTCAAGTTGAGGTAGACCCAGAACATCCGCCGACAAAGTTAACCGAATTCAAAGTTACAACCACCGAAGGCACTTATCACAACTCACCCGAAAATCCTCCAGCCGTCAGCCAATCCCTAGAAATTCCAGATTTCAGTGAAATTGAAGGGTTTAAACAAGCTGTAGAAATAATTTTGGCAGGAAATCACGGCACACCAAATGATTTTCTTTACTGGTTGGCACAGCAGCGCCCCCGTCAGTTCCGGGTTGAACGTAGTGATTTATTAGATGAACTGTTAAATCAAGGTATCTTGTTTGAGCATCAAAAATCTGGAGCGCAACATTGCCTAAGAGTCATGCAGGATTTTGGTGTTGCTGTCTGCGCTGATGCTGTAGGATTGGGGAAAACTCGACTAGCGGCTACTGTCTCGTGGTTGTATCGTCAGCAGAAAGGTCAAGCTAAAATTGCCATCATTGCTGCCAAAAAACTTCATCCCAACTGGGAACGAGAAATGGCTGAACTTGGGTTTAAATCAGGTGATTATGAACTCTACAATAAAAACCTGATGAGCCGCAAAGGTAGTAACTTCCTGGCAGACTTCAATCGCTACGGTGGCCCTGACCTAGTTATCATCGACGAAGCCCACGAAGGCATTCGCAATTATAAAAACCGTATTCATAAAACCTGTGCAGCGATTCAAGAAAGCGATCGCAAGTCTGCTCGGCAACGTTACTTTCTACTGTTGACCGCTACACCTTGGAACAATCGCCGGGAAGATATTTATAACATTCTCTCGCCCTTTATCAGTCGTCCTCAAGGATTCAATGATTTAAAGTTCCCCGCAGAAGTCGCTCAATGGTTTCAAAATCGGGAAATTGGGGTAGAAAATTTTACAGATAATACTGAACTATTTCGCCGTACCTACCGCGAACTGTTTCTTCAGCGCACCCGCCAAATGCTGCGAGAAGCCACCCCAGATTTAAATTTGTATGCCAAACGGATAGCAGAATGGCTACCTGTGCATTTTGAAATTAGTACAGAACAAGCACTTGAGCAGATTTTCACTCAATTTGAAACCAGTCTTTTTATTCCCTTTGCTGATCCAATCCGTTATTTAACAGGTAGCGTCGAACAGCGAAGTCTATTAGGCAACCAACGCCGATTCTTTCTACAACGGGCTGAATCGAGTATGTATGCCTTGAATCGGACTATCAAAAACTTTGGCGATCGCATTCGGCAGATGCAACAACGCTTAGAATCAGTTTCTCATGATGCTGATGGGCTGAAAGAATTTTTGCTAATTCACTACAATTTTGAATCAGACAAGAAGGATAAACCAGAAAGTTTCTTAGATGATTACAACCCTGAAGGCTGGGATGAGGATTATGAAGACGGGGAAGAAGACCAGGACGAAAACGAGGCAGAACAACAACAAAAGCGTCAGCAGTTAAGGCGGTCTATTGATATTGCCACAGATAACTTACGAGATAATCCTAACAATACCCAAAAAGTTTATGAGCGAATGTTGGCTGATTGTGAAGGTGATTTGCATCAGCTAGAACAGATTCAAAACCTGTTAATAGATGAATTTCTGGTTGACCACAAACGCAAGCAAGTTACTCAAAAAGTAGCAGAACTGGTAAGTCAAGGTCATAAAGTGCTGTTAATTTCAACTTTCAGTGACACCGTAATTGATTACTACCGTTACATGGCTCGTGACAGTGCGATCGCATCTAAAGGTATTGGGATGCTGATTGGTTCTACAAAGCTGTATTACACAAATAATTCAGACAAACCTCAAAGAGTAAGTCCTGGTCACGCACTGCAACCAAAACGTAGCCCAGTTACTTTAAATCGCCAAGAAATATTTAGACTGTTTGCCCCAGACGCTACTTGTAAAAATCCTACAGAACGCCCAAAGCCAGAGGAAGAAATCGCCGTACTAATTGGGTCAGAAACTTTATCAGTGGGTCAAAATCTACAAGATGCTGATTATCTGATTAATATTGACCTGCCTTGGAATCCTATGATTTTGGAGCAGCGCATTGGTAGAATTGACCGCCCCAAGCAACATAAAGCTAAGAACATTTATGTTTATTATCAGTAAACCAAAAAGTTTTTAAGAGAAGAGCGATCGCTAAAATACTTATATTTTTTGATACTTCTTTATATGTAATTCTCTAACCAGCAGACACAGTATAGATTAAGATTACTTATGATTAGTTGGCCGAGAGATTTTCAGTGCTAACCTGTTGGAATATAAATGCTTTCAACTACTTGATATTTGCGCTGTAGGGCTTGAGATAAAAAGGCTAACATCTGTTTAAGTGTAAAAAGTGTACGATAAATTAATCGGCTACCTTTCCTTTTGCGACTTATTCTAAGCCAGAGGAGGTTAACCCAAATATTAACTAAAAGAAAGGATATACCAACGAATAGCAATCTTAATGCTGGATTCTTATTATTTGTTCTAATTCGACAAATATTTTTAAGCCGATAACTACTTTCGATGCCAAATCTTTTTCGATAATCTTGATATATATAGTCTAAATTTGTTTTGATTTTATAAGTAACATAAGCAAAGTATTGCATCCCATATTTTTTACGCTTTCCTTTTCTATATTTACAGACAATCCATAAATCAAAAGTGACTGAATCATCTTTGTCTCTTGTAATAGTATGAGTAGTTTTATAGCTTTTTCTTCCCTTCAAAAACTGTTTAATTCCTCCCTTTTTTCCGGTTTTGATAGCAGGCATCATAAATGGAATATCTAATGCTTGCAACCATCTAATTACAGGAGTATTAAAAAATCCCCTATCTAAATAGAGTTTTTTTACATTTATTTTAAGAGATTCAAGTTCTGCCAATAAATAAGTAATT
>NZ_JAWJTF010000125.1:0-25108 GCF_048836525.1 Nostoc sp. CALU 546 | reverse complement strand
ACGCGAAACCGCACGTCCGCCAGGGATTGTAAATCCCTGTCTCATAGCTAAAGTCCTCTGAAGAGGACTTCATAGCGCAAAAATTTTCAGTCTACTTCAGTAGACTTGAGCAATTAGTCAGGGATTTACAATCCCTGGCGGGTGAACAACACCCAATCAGTACGCTATTTTTGGCAAAAGTAGACACCAGTGGCTTTTCGGCCCATCCCACAAAACTAGCAAAATCATCCCGAAAATATGCAACGCCAAAATTAATTGCTATTCTTACAGGTGCAATTTCGGTGATTTTAGCGATCGCCAATTCTAGGGCGATATCTGACGACAAGCTGCCCTTAACATATAAAGGAGGGAGTAAATCGACGGTAAAAAACATTAGCTATAGAAATAACTATGGAATCAAAACAAGATGACATTACTATTCTTCAGGAAGCTGAGAAGCGTTTACGGCGACTGTCTCCAGAAAGGCTGCGGATAGTGAGTGATTTTCTAGCTGATCTAGAAGAAAGAGAAGAAAATGAGGCGACAACGGAACTTTTGAATGTCCCTGGTTTTGAGCAAGCTTTGCGTGAAGCTATGCAGGAAGCTGAGGCTGGGGAAGTAGTGTCATTTGACAGTATTCGTCGTCATGTATGAATTGGTATTGACTCGCAAAGCACAGAAGTTTTATCAAGAACGTAGATGCATCACTAGCCCAACGACTAAACCGTTGCTTTGACCAACTGCAACAGAATGCTTACGAACATCCAAACATCAAAGGCTCAAAGGTGATTTCGCAGGTCTTTTTCGCTATCGAGTTGGTGTCTGGCGAGTTGTTTATAAAGTGGATGAAGAACAGCAACTAATTACTATTTTACTGATAGCCCATCGGAGCGATGTATATCGGTAAGTGTGTGGTGTGTCTAAACTATTAATGTGGATATAGGCACTGCACAATAACTTGCATTACAGGAAATACTGATGGAACGTTCAAAATTAATTGCCATTCTTACAGGTGCGATTTCGGTGATTTTAGCGATCGCTTACCTCATCGTAGTCCAACTGCTAGACTACCGGGACATGAAACCTGCCCCCATCAGCCAATTTGACCAAGCGCCTGCAATTATTTCTGTTGTTTGGCAGATTGACAAAATTACTGAAGTGTAAATTGCATTTAGCTGACTTGTAGAGAAAGACGCAACTGATTGCGTCTTTTGTCATTTATGTCAATGAGTAAAAATTCATAATGACTATTGATGAAACCAACAGTTAATTCATAGATAAAAAGCAATACCTATTATTCATTACTCAAATAGTTGATTATATAAGTTTTATTTAGAGGAATTATCTCAGATTTGTTTAGATAAAGTAATTCCATTTTGTCAAATATAACGGTAAGCTGTTTCTAACAAAATTAAATAAAGATAAATTTGTCTTATCTGCCTAGGGGTAGCTCATCGTAGACATCGCTGGGTTAACAGGGATCAACGCTAGTTGATTCCAAACCCCAACTTTTTGATACAAATTTAGAGGTTAAGTTGATGGCTCAGTTTCTACTTGAGACTGTTTGGCTAGTTCCTTGCTATGCCTTAATAGGTGGCTTGTTAGCCGTGCCTTGGTCGCCGGGGATCATTCGGAAAACGGGGCCAAGACCGGCGGGTTATCTAAACTTGGTGATGACATTTTTGGCGTTTGTGCATAGTGCGATCGCCTTACAAGCAACTTGGAATTATCCAGCCCAAGAAGTATTTATACCTTGGTTATCTACAGCTGGTTTAGACCTCACTATTGCTTTGGAAATATCCTCAGTTAGTGTTGGCGCTTTAGTTGTGATTACTGGGTTGAATTTGCTGGCGCAAATTTATGCCATCGGCTACATGGAAATGGATTGGGGTTGGGGACGCTTCTATTCCTTATTAGGATTATTTGAAGCGGGACTATGTGCCCTTGTTCTGTGTAATAATTTGTTCTTCAGCTATGTAATTTTGGAAGTCCTCACACTGGGAACCTACCTACTAGTCGGCTTATGGTTTAGCCAGCCGTTAGTAGTTTCAGGTGCTAGAGATGCTTTCTTAACCAAGCGGGTGGGAGATTTATTCTTGCTGATGGGCGTGTTGGCATTATGGCCCCTCGCCGGAACTTGGAGTTATCCAGAACTAGCCCAGTGGGCGGCTACTGCTAATGTCAATCCAACAACAATCACACTGGTAGGTTTAGCCTTAATTGCTGGGCCGATGGGTAAGTGTGCCCAGTTCCCCCTGCATTTATGGTTAGATGAGGCAATGGAAGGCCCAGTTCCTAGTACGATTTTGCGGAACTCGGTAGTAGTTGCTAGTGGTGCATGGGTGCTGATTAAACTGCAACCTGTGTTAACTATCTCGCCCATAGTTTCCTCAGCGATGGTGGGAATTGGGGTAGTGACAGCGGTGGGTGCTTCGTTAATTGCGATCGCTCAAATTGATCTTAAACGCTGCCAATCCTATTCTGTCAGTGCATACATGGGTTTAGTGTTCATCGCTGTGGGAACGCAACAATACGAAGCGGCGCTATTGTTGGTACTCACCCATGCTATATCGGCGGCCCTGTTGGTGATGAGTACTGGGGGAATTATCTGGAATAGCATCACCCAAGATGTCACCCAATTAGGCGGATTGTGGACACGTCGCCCGATTTCTGCGATCGCTTTTATCGTCGGGACTTTGGGATTAATTGGCTTTCCACCACTGGGTAGCTTTTGGGCGTTGATGGAACTAGCAGATGGATTGTGGGAAACACAACCTTGGTTAGTGGGAGTAATAATCGCGGTAAATGCTTTAACAGCCGTGAGTTTAACCAGAGAATTTGGTTTACTTTTTGGTGGTAAAGCTACACAAATGAGTCAGCGATCGCCTGAAGCACACTGGCCAATGGTTCTGCCAATGATGATTTTACTTGGTGTCAGTCTACATCTTCCTTTAGTGTTGCAAAGCTTATCACTTTTACCCAATTGGGCAACTGTAAATAAAGATGTCGCACTACTTTTAATTTGGTCGAGTATTTTCGGTTGCAGTATCACTGGAGTGATTTATTTAGGCAATATTCCTAAACCGATTCGCCTCCCTTGGCAAGGCTTGCAGGATTTGTTTGCATACGACTTTTACACTCCCAAACTCTATAAAATGACCATTATTTTTGGAGTTGCCAAAATTTCTCAACTTGCCGATATGATTGACCGCTTTGTAGTCGATGGCATCGTTAATTTCGTTGGTTTATTTTCGCTATTGGGTGGTGAAGGTCTTAAATACAGCACCTCTGGTCAAACCCAGTTTTATGCCTTAACCGTTCTTTTAGGAGTAGGTTTTTTAGGAATGTGGGTAGCTTGGCCATTTTGGGGAATACAGTTTTTAAATTTGATTTCCCAAATCTCGACACTTGGATAGTCAAGCACCTTTTTATTACAAGCAGCCAGTTTAATATTTTGAGGAGAATACCATGAGTAGACTAAATTCCAAATTCAATCTTTCCAGAAGAAGTTTATTCAAGTTTGGTGCAGGTGCGATCGGTACAGGTGTAATGACAGCCGGACTTAGCTCAAACTTACTTGCAGCCGAAACAAAAGTCCCAGTAGCGCCAGCAAAAGATGATATTACCCCCGATAAGGCATTGCAAGAATTATTAGATGGGAATGAAAGATTTGTTAAAGCAAAACGTCGCAATCCCAACCAAAATCAATCACGTTTAGTCGAAGTTGCCAAAGGTCAAAAGCCTTTTGCTTCTATTCTAGGCTGTGCAGATTCACGAGTGCCTTCAGAGATTGTTTTTGACCAAGGGCTTGGAGATATATTTGTCTGCCGTATAGCTGGTAATATTGCCACAACACAGCAAATTGGTAGCTTAGAATTTGGCAGCTTAGTATTAGGTACTAAAGTCATCATGGTCATGGGACATGAAAGATGTGGTGCAGTAGATGCCGCAATTAAAGGTGCTCAAGTTCCAGGGCAAATTGGAAGTTTACTTGACGCAATTAAACCAAGCGTAGAAAAATCAAAAGAAGAATCAGGAGATAAGTTAGAAAATGCTTGTAAAGCAAATATTTTGGCGCAAGTTGAAAAATTGAAATCATCGCCAGTTTTATCTGAGTTAATCAAGGCAGAAAAGCTGAAAGTAGTTGGTGGCTATTACGATTTAGATACTGGCAAAATCAGTCTAGTTAGTTAGATTTTTTGTGAGAATTCAGCACCCAGAAGTCAGAAGTCAGAATTTAAAAGGAATGCAGGATGAATTAGTACATTTATGTATCAAATTTTCTCCTAATTCTTTTAAAGATTCTGAATTATGTTATGAATAGCGGGGCGTTTAGCCCATTCTGACTCCTGAATTCTTACGATTTTTTAAATCTCGTTTCCAGGTGGAACCTGGAAATGTACTTCATTGATCTGCTAGCGCGAATTCAGAGACATTTATAACAATTACCAATTTTCTAAAATCCCAAATTGCCATGTTAAGTGTTTTGATTTGGCTGCCAATTTTAGCTGCTGCTCTCATAGCAATATTACCTGTAAGCTTCCCTAAACATCGCATTCGTTTAACAGGATTAATTTTTTCTGGGATAGTTCTTTTTTGGAACCTTTTTATTCTGCTAAAATTTGATATTAGCAATCCAGCGATGCAATTTAAAGAGTATTTGCCCTGGAATGAAACTCTGGGATTAAGCTATCAATTAGGTGTCGATGGGCTTTCTATATTAATGTTGGTGTTAAATAGCCTGCTCACCTGGATTGCTATTTACAGCAGTAGTAAAGAAACTGAGCGTCCCCGGCTGTTTTACTCCATGATTTTATTAGTTAGTGGAGGAGTTGCAGGCGCTTTTCTAGCAGAGAATTTACTATTGTTCTTCCTATTCTACGAGCTAGAATTAATCCCCTTCTACTTACTAATTTCCATTTGGGGAGGGGCAAAACGGGGTTATGCTGGGATGAAATTCCTGATTTATACTGCTGTTTCAGGGGCATTAATTCTGGCGACCTTCTTGGGTATGGTGTGGCTGAGTGGTTCTACCAATTTTGCTTTTGATGCAGTCTCTACAGAAAACCTGTCAACAGCAAAGCAAATCCTTTTACTAGCAGGAATAGTATTAGGTTTTGGGATTAAAATTCCCTTAATTCCCTTTCATACTTGGCTACCCGATGCTTACGTTGAAGCTTCAGCACCAATTGCGATTCTTCTTGGTGGCGTGTTAGCAAAGCTGGGAACCTATGGACTGCTACGATTTGGTTTGGGTATGTTTCCCCACGCTTGGAGCATTATTGCACCGACTTTAGCAATTTGGGGAGCAATCAGCGCTATCTATGGAGCAGTAATTGCGATCGCTCAAACAGATATCAAGCGCATGGTAGCATACAGTTCCGTCGGTCACATGGGCTATATTTTGTTAGCTGGTGCTGCTAGTACTCCCTTAGCACTCGTTGGTGCAGTCGCCCAAATGTTCAGCCACGGTATCATCCTAGCCATTCTCTTCCACTTGGTAGGAGTTGTAGAAGCCAAAGTTGGTACACGCGAGTTAGATAAACTCAACGGTTTAATGAGTCCCATACGCGGTTTACCTCTAATTAGCGCCTTATTAGTTTTAAGCGGGATGGCTAGCGCAGGTATTCCTGGTTTAACAGGATTTATCGCGGAATTTATTGTCTTTCAAGGTAGTTTCTCTGCTTTCCCCATTCCAACAATTTTGTGTATAGTGGCTAGTGGATTAACCGCAGTTTATTTTCTCATCCTCCTCAACCGCACCTGTTTTGGCAGACTAGATAACTTAGCCTACTATCCTAAAGTCCTTTGGTCTGAGAAAATACCAGCTTTAATTTTGGCAGCTTTTATCATCTTTTTAGGAGTACAACCCACTTGGTTAGTCCGTTGGAGTGAATCTACAACGACAACAATGGTGGCTGCAATTCCCTCCTTAGAAAAAACCGTAATCTCTGAAGTAGCCCTGAAATAGGAAATCCATCAAAACACTTGTAGAGACGGCGATTTATCGCGTCTCAAAACCTATCCCCCCAGACACAATTTATCGCGGATCAAAACCTATCTCACAGACGCGATAAATCGCGTCTCTACAAATTTACAATTACCATGACAGCAATTAAAACAGCAATTAAATTACCTCCTTCAAAACATGAATTTTCTGAAGTAATTCACCGCTTAGAAGCAGGCGGTGCAATGTTACCCGATACCCCAGAAAATTTGATGCAAATCATCGGTTTATACAAAGCTTATGCTGTGCCGATGGATTTTTACTGGCGTGACCTACTTTATATTGCCGAACGCGAATTTTTAAACCCGCTTCCCTTCTTTAAATACTTTTTACCCAAAGAGTATTTAGAACTGCATAATCATTATGCTGGTGATGATGCCGATTTACGAATTTGGCGCGGTGAAGCTACTGCACATCCAGAACTTTTAGCATTTATTGAAAAGGGTGAAACCTTCAAAATGCCAAAGTTGTTGCATCACTTGTTCCACGATCGCATTAACATGGAATTTGCTGAAGCTTGTATGCGGGCGATGTTGTGGCACAGAGGGATGGGTGGACAATTTGACCCTTACCTAGATTCCGAAGAATACAAAGCCAACGCTGACAGAGCAATTAAAGCTTACTTCCAAGGGAACCCCGTCATGCTGGGACTTTACAAACTGTTCCCCGATATGTTTTTGGAACAGTGTCGCCAGATGTCATACTACGCTAATCTGGGCTTATTCTGGGAAATCATGGCCCCAGTATTCTTTGAAATGTCCGACCGCTATGACGAAGGTACCATTAGCAGCGTCCCAGAGGCGATGAGTTTCTTAGTTAATGGTATATTTGCGATCGCAGGTCGTCCCATTTACCATCATGTTTATATTCGTGGTGAATGCTACGAAATTGTTCCGAAATCCAAGGGTTTCATGTGGCTATATGAAGCCGCATTACCTTATGTAGAAGCCGTTTTCTACCGCACCGCCCCCTTCCGCGGCACAAAATCTTATAATGCTCAAGCGCGTCAAGTACCAGCAGACCAAAAAGACTTTCACTATGGTATTCTTTACGCTGATGTATTCCCAGTGGGTACTGCCGGCATTCCCCCCACATTATTAATGCAAGATATGTTGCATTTTTTACCACCCTATCTTGTTGATTACTACAGCCAACATTGCCGGGGTGAAGAAGATATGTTGATTCAGTTGGGAGTTAGTTTTCAACGGTCAATGTACTGTGTTACTTCTGCGGTAATTCAAGCTTTGCGAACTGCACTTTTATATCCTTTAGATGACCAAAATCCTAAGCATTTACAAGCTAATCGAGACTTTTTTGAAATGCAGTTAAATCGCTTTACTCGACCAGAATATAACATTCGTGATGCTGCTCGTTTGGGGAGTATTCAGAGTCAAGATTATAGATGATATAGCAGGAGGCAGGAGGCAGGAGGTAAAAGTATTACTATTCCTAGCCTTGGGGTTTTCAAAATGTCCTAACCGTGGCTACGGCTATACATCCCCTAAATCCCCCTTAAAAAGGGGGACTTTTTTTTGGTTAGCAGTGGATTTACTCACCAGATGTGCTGATAGTGAACTTAACTGCCGAACAGATTTTTCAAGCTGGTGGATACCCTGTATAGCCTTGCAGTGCTAGAAAAGAGCGATTTCGGTTACAGACGAAATTTGTTGTCGCAGATTCTTCAGCAAATCTAGGGTTTTTTCGTAGGCAACTTTTTTTCCTTGATGCTCATAGTACTCAGATGCTTTTTGCAGATCAGCGATCGCAGCTAAATGATATCCTAAGCGATACTGGGCTACTCCCCGATTAACATAAGCCTGGGCATTACTGGGGTTAAGTCTGATGACTTGGGAAAAATCACGCACTGCACCAAAGTCATCTCCGTTTCGTCCGCAAGCACAAGCTCGGTTAAAGTACGCTCTATAATCGTTAGCATTGAGACGAATTGCTAGATTAAAGTCGAGCATAGCTGCTTGGGTATCTTGTAAGACAAAATGCGCTAAACCTCGGTCATTATAGATATCTGCAAGCAGTAAGCTAGTAATTCGGGGAATTTGAGTTAAAGCTAAATTAAAGTCAAGAATTGCCTTTGAGTCTTTCCCATCGCCAGCACGGGCTAGCCCTCGGTTGTAGTAAGCTCGAAAATCGTAGGGTTTAAGTGCGATCGCTCGATTATAATCAACGATAGCATCAGGATAATCCCCTTCTCTGTAGAATGCCAAACCCCGGTTCAGATAAGCCTCAGAGTTATCTGGTGCAAAATTTATGGCTTGAGTACAATCTGCGTAGACGCGAAGCGGCTTGTCGTAGACATCGCTTGATGGTAATCTTGTAGTTGGAGATAAGCAAGACAGCGATCGCTATAAGCCACAGCAAAATCTTTCTCTAGTTCAATCGCCTGCTTGAAATTCTTTATTGCTTCCTGATAATCACCACGCCGCATCTTATCTACACCCAACTCCAAGAAATCACCCGCTGTGATTTGGGTAATAAAAATGGGTGAAGAATGTGCAGGTAAAGTCAAAAAAGTGAGAGGGAAAGCAACAATTACACTAATCAATAATCGCCAAAAATTACTCATAATACCAAATTAGGATAGGTAATATTACTTGATATTTTTGGAACAATCTTTTTGCAAAGACTCGTAATCCAAAATTGGTATAAGCATCCTATTTGATAATTCCGGCAGTAGCAAAATTAGCGGGGCTTTTTGTCCCGCTAATTATTAATTCTTGAAGTTATACCAATTTGAAAAAAGAATGCGACAAATAGACCATTTGTAGAGACGCGATTCATCGCGTCTTTACCCAAGGATGTGTTGCAATCATTAATTTAATTGGTATTAGATTTTAGTCTACTTCCAGCCATTATCTGCTTGTGAAAGCACATAAGCAGCTACATCTTCAATTTGGTTAGGCTTCAAACGTTTGCCGAAGGCGGGCATGGCATTTTTACCTTTTGTAACCTGGGAAATGATTGCCTCTGCTGAGTACAAACCATTCTTTTCCAAAGCCTCCTTCTTCAAGTTTTTGTCAGCTTGAACCAGATTCTTACCTCCCGCGTGACAAGAGGCACAATTGGCACTAAATACTTTAGCTCCACTAGCAGCATCTCCTGCTAATGCTGGACTACTGAAGGCAAAGGTGAAGATTGCTATGCCTAACAGCATCACTGTAATCATTTTTTTCATTTCGTGTTCTCTCTGCAATAACGGCTTATTCGGTGCAATATCCTTCATAATTGTCAGTTGAGCCGCTGCTATAGTCAAACGACAAGCTGTCAAACTTCGCTTGAAAGTTTTTGGATTTTTAATCTTCGTGGTTTTAGATTTAGAGCTATTAGCACAGAGCAATATCGCGTAATTTCCTTATTTACAGAAGTATGAATTGATGCTGTTGAAGAAGAATTCAGAAGTCAGAATTCAGGAGTCAGAATCAAGACGCTTCTGCGTCGCTAACGCTTCTCTACGAGACGCAACGCGAACGCTATCAGTCGGGGATTCAGACCGGCGACTTTCTTGTTGACCACCAAATTTCCAATTTGGTGGGGGTGCAAAAACGCCGATTATTCAGACGCCAGTCGCACAAAATTCATTCTGAATTCTGACTCCTGACTCCTGAATTCTGTTTGATCAAAATTGTCCCGATTTATCCTTTATACTTCATCCTTTGTTTTTTATTTTACAGATCCTAACTGAGTAAGCGCATCTTCTGTAACGCGACAAATGCGCCAATCATCTAATATAGAAGCTCCCATACTACGGTAGAATGCTTGGGCTGATTCGTTCCAATCTAAGACACTCCACTCTAACCGCCCACAATCACGTTCTACAGCTATCTGAGCTACTTTAGTCAAGAGAGCTTTACCAATACCTTGCCTACGATATTCTGGTAAAACAAATAAATCTTCCAGATAAATTCCTGGCTTAGTCAAAAATGTTGAATAATTATGAAAAAATAGGGCAAAACCAATAGCTTGATCCCCAGATTCTGCTAAAATCGCCTCTACATATCTCCGTGAACCAAATAAATGCTCCTCAAGTGCCAGAGCATTGCCAGTGATAGCGTGAGATAATTTTTCATACTCAGCAAGACCTTCAATTAATTTAAACAGTACGCTGCAATCGTCTGCTTGGGCAAAACGCACAATTAAATTGCTACACGAAGTCATTAGTCTATAGTCCATAGTTGATAGTCCATAGTCTATAGGTAACTGTGCAATTTTTTTTAAGGAATGACTAAACGAAAGCCGAAAAAAGGTACAAAACGCCCAGTTTTTACGAATTGCGAAGCTAATTAGGTCAGGTATTGTATCTCTATCTTCATCAATGTAATTAAATTAACCAACCTTTTAAGCGTTTGGCTATGTGAGGACGTCGCAATTTTCGCATGGCTTTGCTTTGAATTTGACGCACCCGTTCACGAGAAAGATTGAACATATTGCCAACTTCTTCTAAGGTACAGGGTTCGCTGGTTGTCAAACCATAGCGCAGAGAAATCACATCTTTCTCCCGTGGAGTTAACACGTCACCCAAGACTTCCCAAATCTCCTGACGCATCATGTTTTCATTCATTTTTGCTTCTGGAGACAGGTTATCTTCATCTTCTAGCAAATCCATCAATTCCGTGTCTTCTTCTTTACCGACGCGGTGGTTAAGAGAAAGTGCTTGACGGCGTAGTTGTTGTAGCTGGCGTAGTTGCTGCACACTAATTTCCAAAGCTTCTGCCATTTCACCTTCGGTAGGATTACGACAGAGTTTTTGTTTGAGTTCTCGTTGTGCTTTTTTTAGCTTGTTAAGCTTTTCAACAATATGAATAGGTAGCCGAATTGTCCGCGCATCGTTAGCTATAGCCCTGGTAATCGCTTGTCTAATCCACCAATAGGCGTAAGTCGAAAACTTATATCCTTTATCGGGATCAAACTTTTCTGTAGCGCGATTTAAACCCATTGCTCCTTCCTGAATTAAATCCAGAAAAGGCACTCCCCGATTTAGATATCGTTTGGCAATAGATACTACTAATCTCAGGTTTGAGCGAATCATTTTGCGTTTCGCTACTCTACCCTGATATAAGCGACTTTCTAATTGCTTTTCCGTCATTTCTAGCTCGGAAGCTACTTCTAATTTGCTGGGTTCATGTTCCAGTTTTAACTGTAAAGCCGCTTGTATTTCTCTGAATTCTTCTAGAAACCTGACTCGTCGCGCTAACTCTACTTCTTCATCAGGTTTGAGGAGCGGATAACGCGCCATTTCCTTAAAAAACGCGCCGACAGCATCATCATGTTCGGTTTTATTGTATCCCGAAGGACGAGCTGCCGCCATTTCATCCCCCCCGTCGCGCTCCTCTGATTCTAGATTTTCGACTACAATTGGAGATTCTTCATCTGCTACTGCATTTAAACTATCAAGTGATGGTTCTTCGATATCAGCAGCATTCTCCAATATTTCCATTTTTCCCAATTCAACAATATTCATAGTTTCCTTTAGGGATTGTTGCTTTGTTTGGTACATAATTTAGTTACAGCTACTCGTTTGAGGCTTGGTAGTTTTCCCTAATGGACAATGCACCCGTTTATATAGTGAAATATAGGCTGATGCTAATTTATCTAGAGAGATTAGGAAGCAGGAGGCAGAAGGCAGGAATAATCAACCTTTAAAAGTCCGGGACTTAAGCTGTGAATGCTTTGTATCTCGCAGCACTTTCCGCTTAATACAATTGTTCTTTTTAAACTGGGTTTTATACCCAGAGCTAAAGCTTTCATTGATAATTCTTTCCTTCTGCCTTATTCTCTATCCCTCCTGACTTCTCTGATAAAATTGGCATCTACCTAGCATCTATGGTTACGGTTCTGTACAACCTATAACGAAACTGGTCTTAGCACCCAACAAAACTTTGTTCTTAGGTTCCCAACAGATATATTCTTCATTTTTTTCCGAATTATCAAATATGTCAAACCCCCTCAAACTTTCTCAACCTTAACAAACATAAAAATCTCAGTTAACCATCCAATTTTCTTAAACTTTCATATATTTTTCTAAATATTTTTAATGTCTTTGGCGTTGGAAGTCACTGGATAAAACAAAAACCTGGTATTAGTGTTATGCATTCCCGATTTCAAGTTACTCAAATGATACAAATTACAATAATGGCAGCTTAATTTCGGGATGTTCTTATTTGTATAAAAGCATCTCATAAGCAGAAAGGGTTGAATATCTATCGATAGGCGGAAAAAGGCTACTCCCTATTTAGTAGATGAGTAACTGTTGCAGCAAGAGCCGGCATGTTTTTATTTGTATAGTGGGTACCAAATATTTATTGCATGTCTAGTTGATACGAATTTGTCTAGTAGATTACATAAGAGGAAACTTATCAAGTATTATGAAGGATAACAGTATTGAGAAATACCATTTAAATTTAAGAAAGCAAAAAATTAGAGTTGACTTAGCTAGGTTAATTTAGACCAGGGACGTGAGGAAAATATCTAACTATAAAGTCAGAAACTATGTATATTAAAGACGTAAATTTATCTCCTTTAGTGGTATCTGAACCTAGAGAATCATACCAGCCAGATGCAACTCTTAATCGATGGGTTGAAGTACTGGTAGACTGTCCAGGAAGTACAGGACTATTTACTTATCGATTGCCAGCCCAGTTAGAAATCAAACCAGGGGATATTTTAAGCGTGCCGTTTGGGGCACAACAATTAGGAGCGATCGCGATTCGGTTACTGACACAACCAAATGTCGATTTACCACCAGAAAAAATCCGGGAAGTAGAAGATATAGTTAGCGTTGGGTTTTTCCCAAGTGCTTATTGGGAATTACTCAATCGAGTAGCTGCATATTACTATACGCCGTTGATTCAAGTAATCCGGGTTGCCCTACCACCAGGGTTGCTGGGGCGATCGCAGCGGCGCATCCGCGTTGTGAGAGGCGAGGGGGGAGGGGGTAGGGAACAGGGGGCAGGGAACAGGGGACAGGGAACAGGGGGGAGTAGTTATTTACTAGGATCTCCTAATCCTTTGGCTTTTCTGACTCCAACTGCGCGGCAAGTTTGGGAGCTTTTGCAAGGGCAGGCGGCTGGGGACTATAGTTTTGTCTACCTCCAACAAAAAGTCAAATCAGCTTATCGGGGAATTCGGGAGTTATTGCGATTTGGTTTAGTGGAAAGTTACTTAGAACCGCCACGACTGACTCGACCAAAGTTGCAAAAAGCAGTTACGCTCACAGGTACAATTGATCGAGATTTAACCACTCGCCAACGAGAGATTTTAGAAGTGCTGCGGCGGCGTGGTGGGGAGTTGTGGCTAAATGAATTCTTACAGATTTGTAAAACAACTACTCCTACCCTGAAAGGGCTGGAGGAAAAAGGCTACATCGTCATCGAAGAACGAGAAGTATTGCGAACAGAACAGGGGCCAGCTTTAGTAGGCGATAGTGCTAAATCCTTAACTACTGCCCAAGCTAGCGCCTTAGAAACAATTCAGACATTAAATGGATTTGCTCAAGTTTTATTGCATGGGGTGACAGGTTCAGGAAAAACCGAAGTATATTTGCAAGCGATCGCACCTCTCCTCAACCAAGGCAAATCTGCCCTGGTTTTAGTCCCAGAAATTGGACTTACACCCCAGCTAACCGATCGTTTTCGCGCCCGTTTTGGTAATAAAGTCAGCGTTTATCACAGCGCCCTCTCCGACGGTGAACGTTACGACACTTGGCGACAAATGCTTGCTGGAGAACCCCAAGTTGTGATTGGTACTCGTAGCGCCGTTTTCGCCCCTTTGCCAAACTTGGGTTTAATTATTTTAGATGAAGAACACGACAGCAGCTTTAAACAAGATTCGCCCATACCCACCTACCACGCCCGCACCGTCGCCCAATGGCGAGCCGAATTAGAAAATTGCCCCTTGGTGTTGGGTTCTGCTACGCCTTCGTTGGAGAGTTGGGGGAGGCAGGGGGCAGGGGGCAGGGGGCAGAGGGAGAATTCGTAACTCCTAACTCCTCACTCATTACTCATTACTCATTACTCAGCACTCATTACTTAAGTTTGCCTGAGCGCGTCAACTCCCGCCCTTTACCGCCGGTGGAAATAGTTGATATGCGGCAAGAATTGCAGCAGGGAAATCGTTCTATATTTAGTAGATCGCTGCAAGCAGCTTTGCAAGAGTTGCAAGAAAGAAAACAACAGGGGATTTTATTTATTCATCGCCGGGGACACAGTACTTTTGTATCTTGCCGCAGTTGTGGATATGTGTTGGAATGTCCGCACTGTGATGTGTCGCTGGCGTACCACCACACCGAAGAAAAAGCGCCGGAATTATTGCGTTGCCATTACTGTAACTATGCGCGATCGCATCCTAAATTCTGCCCCGATTGTAGTTCCCCTTACCTGAAATTTTTCGGTAGCGGTACTCAGCGAGTCACCCAGGAACTAGCGCGACAATTCCCAGAGTTGCGCTTGATTCGTTTTGATAGCGATACCACCCGCAACAAAGGCTCACACCGGACTCTACTCACCAAGTTTGCCAACGGCGAAGCGGATTTATTAGTTGGTACGCAAATGCTTACCAAAGGTTTGGATTTACCACAGGTGACACTTGTGGGCGTTGTCGCCGCCGATGGATTGCTAAATTTATCAGATTATCGCGCCAGTGAACGAGCATTTCAAACCTTGACTCAAGTCGCTGGACGTGCTGGTAGAGGCGAAGATCCCGGTAGGGTGATTGTGCAGACTTATACTACAGAACATCAGGTAATTGCAGCAGTGCGATCGCACGATTATCAATCTTTTTCTCAAGCTGAGTTAGAACAACGCCAAGCACTCAATTATCCCCCTTATGGGCGGTTAATTTTGTTGCGGTTAAGTAGTCTCGACCCGATTCAAGTGCAAAATACGGCGCAAATTATTGCCACAGCCTTGAGTACAGAAGAAGAATTCGAGATATTAGGCCCAGCACCAGCGAGTATTTTACGGGTAGCGAATCGTTATCGCTGGCAAATATTGATTAAATTTGACCCCGATGCCTTACCAAAATTACCCGATTGGGAAGAAGTGCGATCGCTTTGTCCTTCGTCTGTGAGCTTAACTATTGATGTAGACCCGATTAATATTATGTAACTACATCGGTAAGGTGAGAGTGAACGCCGTTTGACCAGAAGGTGTTAAATCAAGGGTGAGATCGCCCCCATGTGCGCGGGCAATTTCACGGGCTAGGCTCAGTCCTAATCCAATTCCTTCTACCTTACGGTTACGTGAGGGATCACCGCGATAAAAACGGTCAAAAATGCGATCGCGATCGCTCAGTGGAATATCTTGGGATGCATTGGCAATAGTAACGTGGAGAGTTGTGGGAGTTTGATGAGTGCGAATCTTGATCCAGCCGTTGGCGAGATTGTATTTGATGGCATTACTGAACAGGTTTTGCAAAACTTGAATTAAAAGATCGCGATCGCCTTTTACCCGCAACCCATCAGTAAAGTCTGTTTGCACAGTCAACTGAGGAGCTAGCATTTCCACATCTTCTAGCATCTCCATCAGCAACTCAGACATATCCACCTCAACCAGATATAAGCTCATTTTTCCCGCATCTGCCAGAGATAGCAGCAAGAGTTTCCGCATAATTCCACTCAGGCGGCGCACTTCATCTAACAGATTACTTAAGCGCTGTTGCACTTCACTACCAGGATCAACCTGTTGCAGTGTTCGTTCTAGTTCACCTTGCAAAATAGTTAGTGGAGTTTTCAGTTCATGAGCAGCGTCGCCACTAAAGCGAGAAGCTTGGGTAAAACTGCGTTCCAAGCGTTCTAACATTTGATTAAACACCTGAATCAGTTCGATAAATTCAACATCAGTTGTGCCAATGGGAATTCTTTGATCTAGCCCTTTGACAGTCACCTGTTGAATGACGCCCGTTAATTGATGGATGGGACGTAAAGCGCTACCAGAAACCAACCATGCTCCCACTGCAACCAGCAGAAGCGCTCCCGGAATTGAAACCAGGAAGATATTGCGAATAGTAGCCATTTCTTGATCGACGGCTTGCAGACTGACAGCAATGGCAATCTGAACATTGGGAAATTTAGTTGCCCCAATTCGCCAAGCTGTTGTTTCCGTCTGCTCAGTGACGAATTGAGGAGGACGTGGACGAATCAGGCGTGGCGGCTCGAAGGATGGATTTGTAATGGGGGGAAAAGGTGGTGGTTCTCTAGGAGGAGGTGGTGGTAGAGGTATTGACTGAAGACGTTGAACCAGCAGAGGATTCACCTTGAGATCGGCAGGTAGAGAATTAGATTCGTAAAGTATGTTGCCGTTTGCGTCAAGCACTAGCAGAGCGATGGGAGTTTTTATATTTGTTCCACCGCCAAAGGCATAAGGTAACGAGTCTGCGTAAAGTTGCCATCGTTCGCGATCGGGTGAACGAGTTGCTCGCATCAAATGATTTAATAGTTCTGCATCTAGGCGGCTAATCTTGGCATTGTAAATCTGAAACCAGGAAACTGCACCAAATCCGACTAATGTGCTACCAGCTAAAGCCGCAGACAACAAAGCAATGCGAAGTCGAAAGGAAGGAAGTTTCATGAGGAAGAATCTGGCTTGCGAAATCGGTATCCAACCCCTCGAATGCTTTCAATCCAGACTACTTCATTAATGGGGTCAATCTTTTTACGAATTCGCTGGATACAAACATCCACGACATTGGTGTTGGGGTTAAAGTCGTAGCCCCAAACGTGTTCCAAGATTTGGGTACGAGTAAAAACACGTCCGGGAGAGCGCATGAGATATTCTAGAAGATTAAACTCGCGGCTGGTGAGTTCTATCGCCTGGCGATCGCAAGTGACTTCTCTGGTGATGCGATCGAGTTTGATAGGGCCAACGCAAAGCAGATTTTGGCGATCGCTTCCACTCCGGCGCACAACAGCATGAATTCGAGCCGCTAATTCTTCCACAAAAAACGGTTTAGCAATGTAATCATCGGCTCCTAAATTCAGCCCTTCCAAGCGATCGTCTAGTTCATTCCGAGCCGTCAACAAAATCACCGGAGTATTCCGACCTTGCCGCCGCAATAGTTTTAAAATTGATAGTCCATCCTTTCCCGGCATCATAATGTCGAGTACGATCGCATCATATTCGTTATCTAATGCCCGCAGATATCCTTCATCACCATTATCGCAGTAGTCTACGACAAATCCCTGCTCCTTCAGTCCAGCCCGGACAAAGTTAGCAATTTTCGCTTCATCTTCCACAAATAGAACATTCACAAGCATTTATTAATTCATATATTCTTCCATTCTAAATTCATTATTTTTTTGTTCAAATTACAAAACTGTCATTTAGAAAATAGGGAAGCTGTAATTTTGAGGTGGCTCAATTAGAAATATGAACACCCTACCTTTTGAAGGTTGATTTTTATGAATATTCGTCGAATCTTAGCCCTAGCAACAATTCCTTTTGTGATTGGTACATTTGGTTTCATTGCACCCAATCAGGCAAATGCCGCTAATCCCTCTCATCGGAACGTACAGATTTCACAACAGCCTAACAGACCACAAATATCTGATAAAAAACCAAAAGTTAGACATTCTAAACCCCGTCCCAATCAGAAAAAACGTTCTCCTCAACATCCCCAACCGCATAATCAGGGCGCAGTTCAAAACCGGGTAGGACAGAATAATCGTTAATTGAAGCACCCTTAAACTTTGCCTTGCCCTCAGCCGTGATATTGCCAGAGGATTCCTTCCTCAAATTACAAAACTGTAATTCAAAAAGAGGGCAGGCTGTAATTTTGAGAAGACTTAATTAAAAATATAAACCTTTGGAGATTTAATGATGAATATTCGTCGAGTATTAGTGGTGACAGCGATTCCTGTTTTGGTTGGCACATTTGGTTTTATTTCACTCAATCAAGCAAATGCTGCTAATCAATCCCATAAAATTGCACAGGCGCAACTACCACCCAACCAACCATCGGACAAACAGCCGCGTCCACCCAGACCTGATTTTGCAGCCGCAGCAGCCAAGTTAGGAGTTACAGAAGCACAATTAAAAGCTGCGTTAGGAGTTCCTGCCAATCCTCCAAATCCAGGCGATCGCAATCAACGCCCACCCAGACCTGATTTTGCAGCCGCAGCAGCCAAGTTAGGAGTTACAGAAGCACAGTTAAAAGCTGCGTTAGGAGTTCCTGCCAATCCTCCAAATCCAGGCGATCGCAATCAACGTCCACCCAAACCCGATTTTGCAGCCGCAGCGGCAAAGTTAGGAGTTACAGAAGCACAGTTCAAGGCTGCGTTAGGAGTTCCTGCCAATCCTCCAAATCCAGGCGATCGCAATCAACGTCCACCCAAACCCGATTTTGCAGCCGCAGCCGCAAAACTTGGTGTCACTGAACAACAATTAATCGATGCACTAGGCGTTCCACCTCATCCTCCTGGCGATCGCGGAGCCTCTCATCACGAAAATCGTCCTAATCAACCAGAATAACTGAACATTATGTAGACATTTGTAGAGACGCGATGAATCGCGTCTTTTTTGATTCATTTGGCTGTCTTGCCAAAAATCGCAACACCTAATGAGAAAATAAGATATTCCAACAAAGCGATCGCAATTTGATTTTTACCAAGCCCATTAATCAGACCTGATTTTTTGAGTTCAAAGAGAAAAAAAGCCTTATTGGGTACAAAGTAGAAGGTTAGTGCTTTAAAATACTCCCGAAAGCCAGTCTTTATTGAATAAGTTTTGTGTAGAATTTGTTGGTGAGGTTACTTACCTGATTTTCAATTGCAACAATCCAGGTTTAATTTATGAATCAGTCTTTTTCTCAAAGCCAAGCAAGACGAAATCGTAAACAAAGACTGTGGCAGCAAAAGTGGAGTTTAAAGACAAAAGCAATAGTTTGGGCACTAAGCATCAGTGTCCTTCCTGTGGTTGCAATTGGAACAGTTACTTACTACTACGGCATTAATTTAATTACCAAACAAATTCCGCAAGTAAGACTTGAGAGTGCAAAAAGTTCAACCGAAACAGAACTTGCTCTACAGAGACAATTATCACTCCTGTTAACTGGTATGGGAGTAACAGCAATTTTGGCAGGTGCGATCGCTGTTTTGGTGACGAATCGAGTTATAAGTCGAGTCAGCAAGGCAGCAACAATCTCTAACAATATCAAAACGAAGCTACGTCCAGACAGTGACTTTACTGAAGTTTTCATCGCTAACCAAGATGAACTAGTGATGTTAGAGAGAAACATCACCTTATTTACAGACTTGCTTTCGGTTTTAGTACAAGAGAAAGAAGCCGAAGCTGATTACTCCCAGCTATTGATACAAATTACCCGCTGGATTCGAGAATCATTTAATGAAGAAGATGTTCTCAAAACTACCTCAGAAGAAATTCGCAGAGCTTTAAGCATTGATCGTGTCACCATTTTTTGCTTCAACTCCAACTGTAATGGAACCTTTATCACTGAATCCGTAGCACCTGGCTTACCGAAAATCTTAGGGGTTACAGTCTCTAATCCAGGATTAGAGGTAGGGTATGTAGAAAAATACCAGAATGGTAGCATCCGTGCTATTGATGACATCCATAAAGCCGATCTCAGTGATAGTGATATTGAATTGCTGGAACAATTTGCAGTTAAATCTCATTTAGTAGCACCCATTCTTAAAGGCAAACAGCTATTTGGTTTATTGATTGCACATCAGTGTTCTAGACTTCGCTTTTGGCAGCAGTCTGAAATTGATTTGTTCGCTCAGATAGCCATGCAAGTAGGATTTGCCCTTGACTACACCAAGCTTCTAAAACAGGTAGATACCAAGGCAGATAAAGCTCAGTTATTCATAGAAATTACCCGCAGCATTCGCCAATCCCTCAACGAAGAGGATGTCCTCAAAACTACTGTGGAAGAGGTTCGTAAAGTATTGAGTACTGATCGAGTGCTGGTTTATAGCCTTAACACTGATTTGTCTGGAATTATCATTGCCGAATCAGTGGTTCCAGGTTATCCCAAAGTTTTGCGGTCTGAAATCCAAGACCAATGTTTTGGTCAGGGTTATGTAGAAAAGTATCAATCTGGTCGCGTTGTCGCCACAAACAATATTTATGAGTCCGGTTTGGCTGATTGTCATATTAGCCTACTCGAATCCTTTGCTGTCAAAGCAAATTTGGTCGCCCCTATTCTCAAAGATGAACAGCTATTTGGCTTGTTAATTGCCCATCAGTGTTCTAGACCCCGTGATTGGCAACAGCCTGAGATTGATTTATTTGCCCAGATAGCAATGCAAGTAGGATTTGCTCTTGACCACGCCAGGTTGATGCAACGAATTGAGGCTGAAGGTGTGCAAAGTCGGTTGCTGGCAGATACTATCGGCAGCATTCGCCAATCGCTCAATGAAGAGGATGTCCTCAAAATCACCGTAGACGAGGTTCGTAAGGTACTGAGTACTGACCGAGTGATGATTTATAGCTTTAATGCTAATTGGTCTGGAACTGTGATTGCCGAATCAGTTGTTCTCACCTACCCAAAAGTTTTGCGAGCTGAAATCCAAGACCCATGTTTTGGTCAAGGCTATGTAGAAGAGTATCAGTCTGGTCGTGTTCTTGCAATCAACAACATTTATGAAGCCGGTTTAGCTGATTGTCACATTAGCTTACTCGAATCCTTTGCTGTCAAAGCAAATTTAGTAGCCCCCATTCTTAAAGATGAGCAGCTATTTGGCTTATTAATTGCACATCAGTGTTCCAGACCTCGTGATTGGCAACAATCCGAGATTGATTTATTTGGTCAAATAGCCATGCAAGTGGGATTTGCTCTGAATCATGCCAGACTCCTGCAAAGAATCGAAGCCGAAAGGATGCGAAGTCAGTTGCTAGTGGATATTATCCGCAAGATTCGCCAATCACTTAACGAAGAAGATATCATCAAAACCACTGTGGAAGAGGTTCGCAAAGCACTAAGTACTGACCGAGTGCTGGTTTATAGTTTTTACGCTAATTGGTTCGGAATTATCATTGCCGAATCAGTGGTTTCAGGTTATCCCAAAGTTTTGCGGTCTAAAATCCACGATCCCTGTTTTACTCAAGGCTATGTAGAAAAGTACCAGTCTGGTCGCGTGGTCGCAATCAACAACATTTATGAGTCTGATTTGGCTGATTGTCACATTAATTTACTCGAATCCTTTGCTGTCAAAGCAAATTTAGTAGCACCCATTATCAAAGATGAGCAGCTATTTGGCTTATTAATTGCACATCAGTGTTCTGAACCCCGTGATTGGCAACAGCCTGAGATTGATTTATTTGCCCAGATAGCGATGCAAGTAGGATTTACTCTCGATCATGCTAGGCTCCTACAAGCGTATCAAGCTGCCGAAGCTAACTCTGATGAATAGAATAGCTATTGCAACCCGCAGATCCCCGACTTTTACGAAGTTGGGGATATTTTTCTCACGAATGAGCAAGTATAGCAGGAGGCAGAAGGCAGGAGGCAGGAGGCAGGAGGTAAAAGTATTACTATTCCTAGCCTTGGGGTTTTCAAAATGTCCTAGCCTATGTGGCTACGGCTATAATAACAAACTACAATACTTGTCGGGTTTTGGGGAAAAGGTTAAAGGGGAAAGAAAAAACCTTTAACCTTTACCCTTTAACCTTTTCCCAAACCCAATTCCGAGTTCAAAATGCTTTACCCAAGCAGTATTGTAACAAACTATGTATTTTCACGTTAAACTTAGTGTCACTTTTGACGAAGAAGCTGCTAGAGCGATCGCTAGCGGCAAAATTCGATGTTCCTGAATTTGAATCCTGGCGTGGAGTGTTTCTGCTGTATCATCGGGCAATACTGGTACTGCGGCTTGCATCAATATTGGGCCACTGTCCATTTCTAAACAAGCTATGTGCGCTGTACAACCAGTGATTTTTACCCCAGATGCCAAGGCTTGTTCTACAGCATGGATTCCCTTGAAACTAGGCAACAAACTAGGATGGATATTAATAATTTTGTCAGGAAAGGCATCCATGAAAACTGACGTTAATAATCGCATCCAACCAGCCAAAATCACCCATTCCACATCGTAGCGCCGCAATGTCTGCACAATTTTCTGATCAAATTCTTCTCGGCTTTGATAGTTGCGGTGATTTAATAAAACAGCTTCTACACCTCTATTAGCTGCTCTGACAGCTGCTTTCGCCGAGGGGTTATTGTAAATTAAAACTTGAATTTGGGCATTTAGCTGTCCATCTTGGATAGCTTGAGCAACTACATCAAAATTGCTGCCATTCCCAGAAGCCATAATTCCCAATTTTAAAGGGGCGACTTGTTGGCATACATCGCTAATGCTAGGAGAAACCAAGCTAAGGGTTGAATCAGGGCGGAGGGTCATAACAGCTAAGAGGGAAAATTATAGATGCCAAAAAAATATACTAAATCGTGGTTGGATAATGATACAGTAGCCGCCTAGATTTTTATGACATAAATAGGTAGAATTTGATTCTTTGATGAAGCTAGAGAGACGCGATAAATCGCCGTCTCTACAGGAAAATTATCTGTAAATTAGTTCTTGACAGACTACTAGTACCGCACGGCGTAAATAAGCCACCCATCTTAAACGTCTGAAACCTTTGCAAACAATTAATTACGAATTACGAATTACGAATTCCGCCTTGCGGTACTAGTCCGGTTGATAAAGATGATATTCTAAAGCTTGGTATAAGAGGATGTTTGAAAAGTCATGATTGATGTATCAAATATTTTTTTACCCCTCCCTAACCCTCCCCTTAGAAAGGGGAGGGAACTAGATTTTCCGGTTTCCCCCCTTTCTAAGGGGGGATTAAGGGGGGTAAGAATGCAATTAAAATCACAGCCAACGACTTTTCAAACAACCTCTAAGGGAAACAACACAGAGATTAAAGCCGCATCGAATTTGATCGCAGCATAGGTGAGTTAAATGGCAAAGGTAGCGTTGCTGATTGGGGTCAGTGAGTATGAACCAGGGCTGAACCCTTTGCCCAGTGCAGTTAGAGATGTGGAAGCAGTGTACGATGTACTGCTGCATCCAGAGATGGGCGGATTTGCTGCGTCAGATATTACCCTGCTAAAAAATCCTGAGCGACAAGTTGTAGAAATTGCGATCGAAACGCTGTTTTCCGGTCGGCACAAGGATGATTTGCTGCTGCTGTACTTTTCAGGACACGGCATCAAAGACGATCGCGGTAGGCTGTATCTGGCGACTCGCAACACCAGTAAGACGAAGCAGGGCGAATTGATTCGCTCAACGTCGGTGTCTGCCAATTTTATTCACGATCGCATGAGCGAAAGCCGTTCCCGGCGGCAGGTCGTAATCCTAGATAGCTGCTTTAGTGGCGCGTTTGCTGAGGGGATGTCTGCTAAAGATGACGGCATGATTGACATCCGGGAGCAGTTAGGCGGTGAAGGACGAGCCGTATTGACTTCTTCTACTTCGACTCAATATTCCTTTGAGGAGGAGGGGCAAGATTTATCGATTTATACTCGTTTTTTGATTGAAGGTATCAAGTCGGGAGAAGCCGATCGCGATCGCGATGAGTTTATATCCATCGATGAACTCCATGAATACGCCAGTCAGAAGGTGCGAGAACTTCAACCTGCGATGAAGCCGGAAATCTATGCAATTCGAGAAGGTTTTAAAATTCGACTGGCAAAGGTAGCTCCTGGTGATCCTAGACAGCGATACCGTAAAGAGGTAGCGAGATTTATTCATCGAGGCGAAATTTCCCTTGTTGGTCGTCGGACATTAGATTATCAGAGGACTCGCTTGGGATTGGAGACAACTGAGGCGAAGGCGATCGAAGATGAGGTATTAGAACCGTATCGCAACGAGTTCCGCGAAAAACTCCAGCAGTATCAGCAGGTATTCACTGAACTACTGGAGCGAGATGAGAGAATTACTGATAGCGATCGCCACGATCTGCAAAATCTCCAACAAATTTTGGGGCTGCGGAATGAGGACACGATGCCGATTGAGGCACTGGTGACTGCACGGTTTAAGACACATCAGCAAAACCTGCAAACTTATCAGCAAGCCTTTACAACGGCACTGCGGCAGGAGTATCCTCTGAGTGCAGCAAGCCGCGATCGCTTACGGCAAACCCAGCAGCAATTAGAACTTGCCGATAGAGATATTGCGGCGATTGAATCTCAGATTACGGCTGAGGTAGAGGCATATCACCAGAAACTCCAAGATTACCAACGGCTGTTTTTTACTGCCACCCAGCAGGAATATCCCCTCAGCGAGGCAACCCGCAATAATTTACGTCAACAGCAGCAGCGCTTGGGATTGACAGATGTAGATGTTGCACCAATTGAAGCGCAAATCACAACACAGATTGAAAGCTATCATCAAAAACTCCAGCAGTACGAACAGGCGTTTGTGAAGGCGACGCAGCGCCAGCATTATCCAGATGAGGTGACGCAAAAGCAGTTACAAGAAACCTGGCAGACGTTGGGGTTGAATGAGGGAGATGTGAGAGCGATCGAGAGGCGGATTAATGCGGAGATTGAAACCCATCAAGCAAACTTGCGGCAATATGAGCAGGAGTTTACAGAGGCTATTCAGCAAGAATATCCGCTCAGTGCTTTCAAACGCTCTCAACTAACGCAACGTCATCAAGCGTTGAATCTGAGTGCTGAAGATGTGACTGCAATTGAAAATCCAATTGTTGCTGCGATCGAGGAACATCGGCAAAAGCTGCAACAGTATGAAGAGGTGTTTAGAGAGTCGATGCAGTTTGAATATCCTCTCAGTGACGTTACTCGTGAAGAACTTCAACGTTTTCAACGAATTTTAGAGCTAAACGATGCGGAAACAACTGCACTTGAAGCAATTATTATTCAACAATCTTCACAAGCAGAATACCGGAAACAGCAAGAGAGAATCAGACAGCAACAAGAGGCAGATAAACAACAACAACAAGAAGCTGTACGACTGAAGCAGCAGGAGGCAGAGAAACAACGGCAGCGAGAGGAAGCAGAATCTCGTCAAAAATTACAGCAGTATATTCAGCAGCCAAGCCGTACTCAACCAACTCAAGAGCGAATAAGCCGACAAAAGTTTTTGAAGTGGGCTGGTTTGGGAGGTGTAGGTTTAGTGACAGCAGTAGT
>NZ_JAWJTF010000119.1:10106-29009 GCF_048836525.1 Nostoc sp. CALU 546 | reverse complement strand
CCCGCGATCGAGCTAGATGGACGGATTATTAAGGAAAGCGATGACATTTTGATCGCTTTGGAAAAGGTATTTGATCCATTGAACCAAGGGATGGAAGACCGCATGGTGCTTCCTCTACGTCAATTAGAACGACTTTTATTTAGAGCCTGGTGCACTTGGCTGTGTTCTAGAGTCGGTTCCTCTCAACAAGAACAACGCAACCGAGAACAATTTATCGGAGTGGTGGCTCAGGTCGAGGAGGCTCTGGGTCGCACCCCAAGCCCTTACTTTCTAGATAGCTTCGGCATCGTCGATGTCATTTTTACACCTTATGTCGAACGGATGAATGCGAGCCTTTACTACTACAAGGGCTACTCCCTACGAGAGGAAAACCCTCGCTTGAGCGCATGGTTTGCCGCAATGGAAAGCCGACCTACCTACTGCGGTACCCAAAGCGACTTTCACACCCACGTACATGATTTGCCGCCTCAGATGGGGGGTTGTTGGGAAAACGGCGAACCCCAGATGCTTATCAATAAAGCGCGGGTGGATAACGGCCCCTGGTTTGGGCTACCAGATGTTGCTTATCCAGAACCCGAAAATTCTCGTATGGAAGCTCTTAAACGAACTATCGAACACCGCATCAATATTATCCGAGTCAACCCCTTAGATGATAAATTGTTTGATCAAGCGCTACGTTGTGCTTTAACACACATGATGACAGGTGAAGACTGTGTACCTCCATCGGGATCTGATGTCGCTCTCCGATATTTGCGCGATCGCATTAATGTACCACGAGACATGTCTATCTACGCAGCCAAGCGATTGAGGGAATCTCTGGAGAAAACCGCAGCCCTTGCGGGTGATGGACAGCCAGCCCCCATTCCCACTAAGCATCGACGAGATCAAGACCCGTCTAACTTTGCCATCAAGTAAAATATACTGTTAAAAAAATTCGCCGCTAATAACTCTTGCCTTAGCGTCCTTCGCGGTTCGATACCCTAACCATGTCCACCCAACCCACAATTCAAAGCATATACACCGATGGTGCTTGCACCGGCAATCCTGGCCCTGGCGGCTGGGGTGTTGTTGTCTACTTCAGCGATGGTTCAATCCACGAAATGGGCGATGCATCCCCTCATACCACTAATAATAAAATGGAGATGCAAGCTGCGATCGCAGCCCTCCAATTCTTGCAAACATCTGAACAAACCCAACCCATTACCCTGCATACCGATAGCGAATACCTAATTAACTGCGTTACCAAGTGGGTGAAAGGCTGGAAAATGAAAGGCTGGAAAAAATCAGATGGTAAACCAGTCCAAAACCAAGACCTTTTAGAAATTTTGGATCAACTCAATACCCAACAGGTAAAATGGCAACACGTCCGAGGACATTCTGGTAACATAGGTAACGAACGTTGTGATGTGATCGCTCGCACATACGCCAGCGGCAAAACCCCTTCTCTGCAACAATTATCTTCCAAAAATATTTACAAATCTTTACCTTCCCAAAATGAACTAAATGTAGCAAAAGTAGCTGATTATGAAAAAAACTCTAGAATAACTAACCAAAGTCCGCAAGAAATCAGTACTTCTGCACCAGAAATAACCGTTATGGAACCATCAACTGGCCCAACTACGGCCGCAACAGATGAAAAACCGCCAGAAATGAGGGTTTCGCAACTCCGCAGCTTGGTCGAAACTCTGCGTATTGCTGATGAAATTTCTGAAAAAGGCTACTTAATCACCAGTTCTGAGTTAGCAGACTTGATGGATGTCCACGCTAGCGCTGTCACTAGTCGTGGAGATCAATGGCGTTGGCGAAACTGGATAGTGTCACGGGTACGTCGTGAAGGAAATCAAATTCTTTGGGAATTGGAACGTGGGGATCAAGTAGGAGGTGAAGAGGATTAAGGGAATGGGGAGTGGGGAGTGGGGAGTGGGGAATGGGGAATTTTATTTCTAAGTCCTCACTCAGCACTCATCACTAACCACTATACTTGCGTCCTCGCCACTCGCGGGGGGTGCGGAACGCAGATAAGAAGATTCGTAGCACAGCTAAGGGATCGGCTAAAGGGGAAAGCCAGAATAACCAGCCGCCTTTAGCGTTTGTGCGATCATAAGAAGGTGCGATCGCTATTAGCATAGCAAAGCGAATCACCAGCAGGAATAAATTCAGTCCCAGCAGGAGAAGTGTAGGGATGGGTAGAGACGCGATTAATCCCGTCTGTAGCAAGTGTGAGAGTAGGGAAGAAATCAACAGGTAAGTGAGGACAATTAAAAGGGGTAGACCTTGAACAGATGTGAGTAGCCATAAATCTCCCCACAACTGAGAACGAGAAGTTGCATCTTTGAGATCGAGACTGCGCCCCCATTCCTTCCACGTCTCCATCGCCCCTTCATACATCCGTACTTTTAACACCTTTGCGCCATCTAAAAAGCCCACTTTATACCCTTGGATAGCAATATTCCGTGCTAACGTGACATCATCACAAAAAGAACTTCTCGCACTGCTATAACCACCCACAGCAGCAAGAACGGAGCGACGACACAAAAAGCACTGCCCATTAGCCATAACCCGTTCTGGCTGCTCTGCATTAATCCCCGCTGGGTCAAATCGGTAAAGCAGAGTCATCAACAAAGCGGGTTGTAGCCAGCATTCTCCTGGATATTTGAGAATGAACTGGGGTGAAAGGGAAACCAAGTCATAGCCTTGTGCTTCAGCCGTCTTCACCAAACCAGCCACTAAACCAGGATGTGGTTGGATATCAGCATCTAGCCCCAGAAACCACTGACTAGCCTCTGAGCTATATAGAAAACCGTTATGCAACGCCCAAGGACGCCCTACCCAACCATCGGGTAAGGGATCATCTGTCATGATGCGAAAGCGCGGATCTTTCTGCTGTGAGGCTTTTACCAAGTCGGGAGTACCATCACTAGACTTGCTATCTACAACCATAATTTCTCGAACTTCATAGCTTTGCTGACTTAAACCAGCCAACAGAGGGCTAATGCGAAGCGCCTCATTTAGTGTGGGAACCACGACGCTAACTTTACCCAAAAGCTCCGGTGTCGGCTGTTGGGGTTCTATTGGAGGATGGCGTCTTGGCCCCTTTAACAGGCGCGAAAATAGAATTGCCGTTGCTGGTAACTGGATAAGTAGCAATAAAAGGGAGATAGCGCTTTCTACTATCAAAGCGTTGTCATTGGTCATTGGTCATTGGTCATTGGTCATTGGTCATTGGTCATTGGTCATTAGAAATGGGGCATAGGGCATAGGGCATAGGGCATGGGGCATGGGGCATTGACTATTACCCTTGTCTTCCCCATCTCCCTCATCTCCCCCACTCCCCACTCCTTAATTTATCGTCTTATTTCAAGGCAACTTCAACTTTTGCTACTGATACTTCTTTGCTTACTGGTTCAACAGTAACTTGAGCGGGTGTGGTTGAACTCCTTAACCACAGCGCCACAGCCGGAGTTACACCTAGCAATAAACCGAGCAATACAGGTATAGAGAATCCAGCTGCCAAGCTGAGTCCGGCGGCGAAGGCAAAGTTAGTTAAATAAACGACTAAAGGCAGATTGAGTTGCGATCGCTCTAATTTAATCGAAGCGTTTCTCCACAATAATCCTGCCACACTCATGAACAGTGTACTAGTACCAAACCAACCTGCATAATTCTGGTATGGTGTCCCAAAGAAAGCTCCTGGTTGTTCCCAATACCAGAAAGGCAAAGAAGATTGACTCATAGCTGGCTCAAGAGCAAAGTCCCAGCAAGTAAAGAGCAAAGCACCAACGGCAATAGCAGCAATATGGCGTCCCCAACTGGGTTTTTGAGCTACTTTCAAGCCAGTTCTAGCAATTAAGTAAGACGACAGCCCAACATAAAACCAAGATAAAGGAATAGTGAAAGGAACTAGCCCGCCAATCTTATAACCCAAGCCACTTAAGTAGCTATAATCACCAAATGGAAACCCTGTGCTAGTTCCCAGAAGTTCACTCCCCAAAGATATAAACACAGCAGGCAGCATAAATGCTAGCCAATTTCCTAATCCCAAGGTTCGGTAGGCATAAATAGAAACAGCTACCGTCCCCAAGATAATATCAACAACACCGCCACCAGCCATACTTAACTGTATGGCAGTTTCTCCAACCTGCGATAAGTTGAAAATTATTTCGGCATTAGGTACTACCAGTAGCATCCCTACCAGTCCAAAGGCTTTTGACACGATATGACCAATGAGGCATACGCGTTCAGCAATAACAAGTTGTCTCATGATAATTCCTTAACAAGATGTGACACGCGGCTACTCGGCTGCTAACAGTTTACAAATGTTTAACAACATATTTAACTACTTTGTACCGCAATTCTCGACAAACTTGTTTGGCTTTCTTGGGAACAGCATAACAGCCTATTGATTGAAGCTATAAGAAATATGATGTTAAACTTACTAGTCTAAGCCATATAGTCAAAATCTACATAATTTCATCTCCAATAACTTCTAGTTTCTCGTCTCATTGATAGCCACATCGTGAAAAACTCCTTTTATACTGGGATATCTTTGAGGGAGAACAACCATCATCAACTGAGCAAGCCCTCAAGCAAAATAAAGTCTTGAGTTACTAGACTTAGTTATGGGATCTTGACCCTGTACTAGAAATATAAACCCATGTCAATTTTGAAAAGAGTTCCTTGGGTGTCGCTGGCGCTAGTACTGCTGAGTTACAGTACTTTGGGCTGGGTAATATCTGAAACACGTGCCCCTCTGTTTGTGTGGGTGGCAACTGTAGTTGCTATCTTGCTTTTAATAGTAACGTTGACTGCTCCTTGGCCAAAGATGACATATTACTACAGTATTTTGCTTCAATCAAATACCAGGTCTTTCGGCGTTGCCGTCTTAGCAGCTTTCTTATTCTTTATCATGATTGCCTGGTTTCGAGTATTTCTTGATACCTTACTCATCATTTCAGCGACTATATTAGTCAGGATAGATTTTCAAAGAGCGGGTCTTAGGGAAGGACTAGCCTTTTACACTGCATCTATTTTTTCATTGGGAGGTTTAGCTTTGGGTGCGCTAATTTACAAGTTAATATATTCCCAAATTCCGCTAACGTGATCAAATATAACCGAAAAAGCTAGCAATGCCTGGGTTGGGCTGCGCCAACGCTTCAGAATCACTATTACATTACCCATAACTTACTGTTTAGCTCAGATTCCCAACTTCTTAAACAAGTCGGGAATATTTTTCTTCTCTTGTTTTTCAATACTTAAGTTCAAAATGCAGGCTGTTCAAATAGCATTAGAGAGAGGAAAAAATCCATAATAAAAATTGACACCCAACTAGTAACAACTGCTTTTGTTGCCGATTCTCCTACTTCCTTTGCTCCCCCTCTAGTAGTTAAACCCCAACTACAGCCAATGACAGCAACCAGCACTCCGAAAATAAATCCTTTTAGCAAAATAATAAACAAATCTGACGGTTGTAAAAAATTTCTAACTGATTCTAAAAATGTTTCGGGAATAATTTTGTAAAACTGTGATGCAGCAAAAACTCCGCCGATGATGCCCGTAACTAAAGCCAAAACCGTCATCAAAGGCACCATCAAACAACAAGCAATTACTCTAGGAAGTACTAGATAATCAATAGGATCAGTTTTGAGCATATAAAGTGCATCAATTTGCTCGGTGACTCGCATTGCACCTATTTCTGCTGCAAAAGCAGAACCAACTTGTCCAGCCATAATACTAGCGGTCAAAATTGGAGCCAATTCTCTGCAAAAAGCTAAGGCGAAAGCACCTCCCACAGCATTGACAGCCCCAAATCGGACTAATTCTCTCGCTGTCTGAATAGTAAAAATCATACCGGCAAAACCGCTGACAAGTAGAACTGGAGAGATAGAACCTGGGCCAGCAGTCACCAGATGTTGCAGAATCTTGCGATAGTAAGTTTTTCCTTGGAGTAAATGTAGCCACACCTGACCGAAAAGCAATACTGCTGCAAAACAGCGTGTAATCCAAGGTTGCTCAAAATTTGTTTTTGGTTGCAATTTTATCGTCCTTACGACTGACTTTTTTTGCACATTAGGTTATTTAAACTCTCCAAAATAAGACTACATACAGATACAAATGGCGGAAACTCAGCCAGATGTAATCTGACTTTCTCAATTACGTAGACGTAAAAAGTGTTGCTTCCCGCAGGATATTAGGAATTGGTATTAGGGTATGGTACATGAACAGACGCACTAGATGTTTATCCTCAAAGTAGAGGAGGTGTTTGGGGATGGTTCAATTTAGCTTAGTAAACTTTAGCCGAAAATAGTACATAAAACATGTGAGCTTTTTTTGCTGCGGTTCTGATGCTTTGTATGCTAGGGAGTTAAAATCTCTGGTCTATCAAACTGGGAAAAGTAATTGACTCAACTAAAAGGGTTTAAAAATTTAATAATATTGCCAAATAATTCCAAATAATTTTTTATGAACAGAATTAAATACATAATATGTATGTTCTTATTAATACTGCCTTTCTCCGTGGTAAATCCGGCTTTTGCATCTGTATGCCGCAATTACGATGTCTACGACGGTTTACGCCACCAGATTTGCATTCTCAGTATTAGCCGAAGTGCCAAAAATTATTGGGAATACAGGGCAACCGTTAGCGTAGATGGAGTAAAAAGACCCACCGAGGTTTACAATTGTCGTGAACGAGTAAAGGTTCAAGAGAGCGGGACTGTTTTGCCCTTTGAGCAAAAAGCCCCTGGTGAGATGGTATGCAGCTTTTTTAATTCTTCTCGGCGGTAAACACCCGCCAGATAATGAAGACAGTGAAACCTAGATAGGCGAATACTGTTAGCCATTCTTGCCAGCTACCAAATCCATTGTTCATCAGCAAAAGTAGGAAAATTAATATTTCTCTATCCTACACGCTGACGCTACCAGTTAGTTGCTGTATCTTGGGAGACGAAGGAAGGCTACTCAAAAATTCTTAGTTAATTTTCCGGAATCGATACCAATGGGGTGGTAGTACATATCAAGAGCATCGATATTATACTGAACCTCTATAACTAACCTTCGGGGAATATAGCCCCATTGTTTCCACTCAAAACCCGGTCTTAATGACCGGGTTTTTGATTTTATGTGATTTTGCTTACCTCTTCGCTTTCCATTCTTCTGGATTTCCGTATATCCACAGTATGGACATTGCACAGTAGATAACCTCAATTTATCACTCTATTATGCAACGCCGATTTGATTAGCGATCGCAGGGCTGTATTTTTCCATCAGCACTGACCTAACCGCAGCAGTATGCTGATAACGCAACTTTGACCAGTCCAGAGTGCTTGCATCATAACTGCCGTTAATAAATTAATATTTTACTACTTTGCTTAGAAACTTTTTAACAAAATATTTATCTACTTTACTACTTTGGATAGATAATTTCAAAAGTATTACTTCTGTAGAGTTATGTTCATTAACAGTCGAATATTTGTTTATATTTCCAATACAGAATTCGACGTTATTTCTTATGGCCAAAGAAGAATTAAGATTTTACCCATTTTTTTACGAAAGAGGAATATATAGGAATTAGATTGGATTTATTAACTTACTTGTGTAGGGAGGGAACAGGGTACAGAAAGAAGGGAATAGATGTGTATTTAGTTTTTTCAAAAATCAAATAGGAGTTCTATAATAATTCAATTTAAATGTGAAAAAACCGAAATTAAAAGTACAGTTTTCTAAACTTTTAAACGATTTTATTTCTCATGCTATTTCTTTTTGAATATGTGCATAGAGGACTTAGCAAAAACTCCGCTGTAGGGTAAATTCATGTAGATGCAAAGCAGATTACCGCAGGGTATTACCTCTACATAAATCAAGCGCAGCCTCATATACCAGTTTGAGAATCATCCACTCCCACCCTTGCTACAAAAATTAGTTAGTAGAACATAAACTAAAAGTAGCCAGAAAACAACCTTAAACGAAATTTTTCACAGCTATAAAAAGCTTTGCAAAGGAATTCAGACTTTCACCCTTTCACACTAGCAGCAATATTGTTCATGTTGAGTAGATGAGGATATTCGTTGAGAGTGATTTAAGATGTGAAAGTCGAATATTCTTTGTGATATTTTAACGAACAGATTCCAAAATTACTGTCGTCAAGATTAAGCAAAGAAGAATAAGTCCGCACCGGAAAATAACCCAATAGAAAACAAAGGGTAGTAGACTCATCGCAATATGTGAGCTTCCGAAAATAGCTGACAAAACGTAAGCGATCGCTAGACCAAATAATCCCAATGCAAAATATTTAATGAACTGGGAAGTCAAACGAAATAAAAAGCTGTGACGATTCGTATCCATGTTTTCCTCCTGATAAATAAATACAAAATAACAGGGTTGACGTGGCACTTTTTAGTACCATATCAACCCTGTTGTAGTCTTTTCCTAGACTCTCTTGGGCTGGAAAATTATTCACTTGTTCACCTCAAGAACGAAAACAATTTTCTACTGTTTCTCTAAAACTTGAGATGAAATAACTAGCTGGTAATTAGCTAAGTAAGTCGGTGCAATTAAAACTAACTGGTGGGGGCTGTCATTTGTCCTTTGTCATTAGTCATTAGTCATTGATAAGGGTTTTAAGCCTATTTACGTTTCGTAACATAATTTGGTTTATTCTCACCTACTTACTTAGAGCAATCAACAAAAACAACTAAAATCAGTCAATATCCAACAATTCAGATACCATCAAGCCAAATATCGGCGCGGTATTTCCCTTCTTGCATTTAGAAAAGTCTAGGCTGAGTAATCCAAACCCCTTTTTTAACAATCCCCTCAATCCCACTCGAAAGCGATCGCGATAGATAGATATCTGACTTTGGGTATCTGTCGGTAACTCCTCTAAATACCTATTTAGATCCGCATGAACGCAACGAAAAGAACCTCGGAAGGAGATGACACGCACTTCAAACTCTTCGGTTCCGATCTTGCGGATAGTCACTTCAATTATTCCATCCTTGCAAGTGTGACAGGCAAGAATATCTTTCTCAAGCAACTCAAATAATTCCTGAGCAGAATTTGAAGTTTCAGGTGTTGGCATAATGTGGGGTACCTCAGTGCTAGTTACTTCAGCTATCCTCGCGATTCACACCTAATTTGTTATCGATTTTACATTTATTGTTATAGATTCTACATTTACTTGATTAATCTTGTCAATCAGGTTGATAAGTAGAATTAACAAGTTGATAACAATTGATAATTTAGAGTATAGTTAGTAGTGGCTTGTCAATACGCTTTTGTGTATAAATGCTAGGCGATGTCTACGACGGGCTACGCCAAGGCACGGGACTAGGGAATGGGAAACCCGTTGAAGGAGGCAGAAGGCAGGAGGCAGGAGGAAAACAGCCTTTCTTGATAAATAAGTAGAGATATATCTCACATCTACCTCACATATATATATAAATAGTTTTGGCTGGAGAAATTTACTTCATGACGGAAATTCCTGAAAGTTTCTTGAGAGCGGTTACAGCCGAACACAACGTATCTGAGGCTGAGGTAAGTGCCTTACTTCTAGCTTTAGCTGGCCAAACGGCAGAATCTATTGCAACCACTCTCGAAATTAGTGCAGCCGCAGTGCGAAAGCGACTTGGTTCGGTTTACCAAAAGTTTGACATTGCTGGGAGTACTCCTGGGAAATTAGAGGTAATCAGGAGTATCTTCCAGGAAAGATATCAGTTATCAACAGTAGTTAATGCCTCATCCTGTTATGATTTTGGCGAAGCGCCTGATGTCCCGGTTTTCTTTGGGCGTGAGTCGGAGTTAGAGGTTTTAGAGGAATGGGTAAATAAAGATCGTTCCCGACTGGTGGGAATATTCGGGATGGGGGGAATTGGTAAAACAGCCTTATCTATTAAGCTGGCACAGAAAATTCAGGGACAGTTTGAGTATGTTATCTGGCGATCGCTACGTCATGCACCCTCTGTTAAGGAGATTTTTGCAGACCTGATTGAGTTTTTCTCTAAAAAGAATGAGCCTAAAGAAGTAGGAATTTCGCAATTGATTGCCTTTTTGCGGAAACATCGCTGTTTATTGGTACTGGATAATGTTGAGTCAGTCCTACTTGGAGGTGATTATGTCGGACAATATCGAGAAGGATATGAAGAATATGGAGAATTTTTCCGGCAAGTTGGGGAAATGCCTCATCAAAGCTGTTTGATTTTAACTAGTCGTGAAAGTCCGAAAGAAATCGTCACCTTAGAAGGGAATAATCTTAAAGTTCGATCATTGCAGCTAAGTGGGCTAGAAAAGATCGCTGCAAAAAGCATATTTGTAGGCAAAGGTGATTTTCTGGGTTCAGAGAAAGACTGGAACAAGTTAATTAATCAATATGCAGGTAATCCTTTAGCTTTAAAAATCGTTTGCAATACGATTCAAGAAGTTTTTGGTAGCAATATATCAGAGTTCATTAGTTGTGATATTTCCGTATTATTTGGAGATATTCGCAACCTTCTAGAACAGCAGTTTAATCGGCTATCGAATTTAGAAAAGGAAATTTTATACTGGCTAGGAATTAATTGCAAGCCTACGTCTTTTGGCGAATTACAAGCAGATATTATTTCAACTACATCACAACCACAATTAATAGAAGCTTTAGAATCTCTGCGGCGGCGATCGCTAATTTTTAACGAGAAGGGTTTGGCGAAATTCATGCTTCAAGCTGTAGTGATGGAATATATCATTAGCCAATTTGTTAACCAGGTTTGTGAAGAAATTGTTTCTGAGATTAATTTAGAAAATATTTCCTTGTTAAAAAGCCACGCTTTACTCAAAGCGCAGACAGAAGGAAAGGTCAGAAATGCCCAAATTCGTTTGATTTTAGTACCAGTTGTTGAAAAGCTAATTAATAGATTTGGTAATAAAGACCGAATTAAAGAACATCTCTTAAAAATAATAAAATTCTTGCAAGTAAATACTCCTTTGACATCAGGCTATGCTGGTGGGAATATTATTAACCTTCTTTGTCATCAAGGAATTGATTTAAATGGGTGTGATTTTTCCAATTTTAAGATATGGCAAGCATACCTAGTAAGTGTAAACTTGCATAATGTCAACTTTGCTAACTCTGATTTATCTAAATCTGTATTTACAGGAATATTCGATAGTATTTTATCAGTGGCATTTAACCCTGTAAATGGAGAAATTGTTGCGACAGGTGACGCTGATGGTCGAATTAGCTTTTGGCAAGCTACTTATGGTGAGCAACTATTTCATTGGAAGGCACATGATAACTGGGTAAGAACTGTTGCTTTTAGTCCCGATGGTAAAACTTTAGTCAGTTGTAGTGATGATCATACTGTGAAAATTTGGGATGTTGATAGCCAAAAACAACTGATGAAACTTGATGGACATAATAGCTGGGTCAGGTCTGTTGCCTTCAGTCATGATGGCAAAATTGTCGCCAGCGCTAGTAGTGATAAAACCATTAGACTCTGGGATCTAGATACCCAAAAATGCTGGGAAATTTTAGAAGATCATAATGATTTTGTTCGTTCTGTTGTCTTTAGCCCTGATGGAAAAATACTCGCTAGTGGTAGTGCTGACCAAACTGTTAGGCTTTGGGATGTAAAAACGGGTAAATGTTTGAAAACTCTTAAGGGACATACCAAATTAGTCCAGTCTGTAGTTTTTAGTTCTGATGGGGAAATACTTGCCAGTTGTAGCGACGACAAAACTGTGAAACTCTGGGATGTTAAAACGGGGAAGTTATTAAACACTTTGTCAGGACACACCAATTTAATCCATTCTATAGCCTTGAGTCCCATCTCTTCTTCAGAAGGAGGAGGGATTATTGCCAGTTGTAGCGACGACAAAACTGTGAAACTCTGGGATATTCAAACAGGGAAATTATTAAAAACTTTAGAAGCGCACAGTAATTCTATTCTCTCTGTTGCATTTAGTCCCGATGGAAAAACACTCGCTAGTGGTGGCTATGACAAAACCGTTCGGTTCTGGGACATCGAGACTTATCAATGCATCCAAATCTTGCAGGGATACACTAATTGGGTACACGATTTAGCCCTCAGTCCAGATGGGAAGATAATTGCTAGTAGTAATGATGATAAAACCGTCAGGCTATGGGATGTTGAGACTGACCAATGTATCAGCACCTTGGAAGGACACGCTGGCCGACTTTGGTCTGTTGCTTTTAGTCCGCTTCCTGGGGAACTATTAGCTAGCGGCGGTGATGACCAAACTATCCGCTTTTGGGATACTCTGAGTGGACAGTGTGTGAAAGTTTTGCAAAATAGCGATCGCATCCGCTCTATTGCTTTTAGTTATGATGGTCAAATTCTAGCTAGTAGTAGTATTGACTGCAACATTAAGCTATGGAATATTAGGACTGGCCAATGCTTTGAAACATTACACGGACATACAAATTGGGTGCAGTCTATCAGTTTTAGCCCTGATGGTGAAATTCTCGCAAGTGGAAGTGATGATCAAACACTGCGGCTATGGAATGTTCATACAGGGGAATGTATTCGGGTTTTGGAAGGACATACTATGCGAATATGGTCTGTTGCTTTTCAAGGGCAATTTGGAGGGCTATTAGCTAGTGGCGGTGATGACAAAACAGTACGGCTATGGGATGTTCAGACTGGCGAATGTTCCAAAATTTTAGTCAATAATGATTGGATACGTTCTGTTGCTTTTAGTCCTGATGGTAAGATTATTGGCTGTGCTTGTGTTAATCACACTATAGAAATTTGGGATATTGACACAGGTAAACGTCTGATTATTTTGCAAGGACATAGTAATTGGGTTCGTTCTGTTGCCTTTAGTTCTGATGGAACTTTGTATAGTGGTTCCCAGGATGGAGCTATTAAGCAATGGAATGTCAAAACTGGAGAGTGTATCAAAACACTCATGTCAAAAAGACCTTATGAAGGAATGAATATCAAGGGTATTTCCGGTCTAGGGGAAGAACAAAAAAATACACTTAAAGAATTGGGTGCTGTTGAAGATTAATTGGTTAACTAATCATAATGTTCTTTAATTGCACTATAGGACTCATATTTGATTTCTGAAAAAACTCAGTACAACTAAGAAGCCTTCTTTCCTGTTGCCTGTATACGCAAATTAGTTCAGAAATCAAAGCGGATTCCTATATTTTAAATGCGTATTAGTTTCTTTTTGTTAAATCTCATTATTTTTTTGTGAGGATTGCCATTATGCCAAATTATATCGGTTGGATGATTTACCAAAACAAACTTGTTTTTATTATAGTTTCCAGATAATTTTTGTATTTTATATAAATTAAAAATAATAATTAAATGTCACAACTTAAACCTAAAAAGATTGAGTTATATGAAATTAAAGATATAGATCGGCTGCCTCAACTGCAAAAATTTTCAACAGCAGACCGCTTGGCAATGAAAGCAGTTGCCCAAGTATTGCCGTTCCGTGTCAATAATTACGTAGTAGAGGAACTGATTGACTGGGAGAATATTCCCAATGATCCCATCTTTCGCCTTACCTTTCCTCAAAAAGAAATGTTGGCTCCTGAATCTCTAGACAAGGTTATTTGGCATCTGCAAAATTCTACACCAGAAGACCTGCGTCAAGTAGTAAATACGATGCGATCGCAACTTAACCCCCATCCAGCCGGACAGGTACATAATATTCCCACTTTAGACGGAAAACAAGTACCAGGAATTCAACATAAATATCCCGAAACAGTCTTAATTTTTCCGACAGCAGGCCAAACTTGTCATGCATATTGCACATTTTGCTTCCGTTGGCCGCAGTTTGTGAAAATGGACGGAATGAAATTTGCTACCCGTGAATCAGGACTTTTCCAAGAGTATCTCCGCCAACATCAAGAAGTCACAGATGTTTTAATTACTGGCGGAGATCCAATGACAATGAAAGCTAGACATCTGGCTTTATATATTGAACCACTGCTAAATTCTGGTTTTGAACATATTCAAACAATTCGGATTGGTACTAAATCGATCGCTTACTGGCCTTATCGCTTTGTTACAGATGAAGATGCTGATGATATCTTACGTTTGTTTGAGAAAGTAACTAGCTCAGGCAAACATCTTTCTATTATGGCGCACTACGATCATCCGACAGAAATCAAAACTGAAATTGCTCAAGCAGCGCTCCAACGCATTCGTAGTACAGGCGCACAGATTCGCACCCAAGGGCCACTCATGCGGGGAATTAATGATTCTCCGCAAGTATGGATAAAGATGTGGAAAGAACAAGTTCGTCTTGGTTGCATTCCTTACTATATGTTTATAGAACGAGATACTGGAGCAAAACATTGCTTTGAAGTACCAATTATTCGAGCTTGGGAAATTTATCAAGCAGCAATACAAAAAGTGTCTGGGTTAGCTCGTACCGCTCGTGGCCCAGTCATGTCAGCACTACCGGGTAAAGTTGCAGTGGATGGCGTAACTGAGATTTATGGCGAGAAAGTATTTGTACTTTCTTTTTTGCAAGGACGCGATCCCAATTGGTGTAAACGCCCTTTCTTTGCACGTTATGACGAGAAAGCAACCTGGTTAACTGATTTAGTTCCAGCTATGGGAGAAAAGGAATTTTTTTATGAGAATAAGTTACAGGAAATTCTGAAAATACAAAGTTGAATTGGGGATTGGGGATTGGGGATTGGGCACTGGGGACTGGGGATTGGGGATTGGGGACTGGGGATTGGTAGATTGGGGAGGGGGTAGTGGGATGGGGGTATTGGGGGGGGGGTATGGGGGTGGGGGGTGGGGGGATTGGGGATGGGGGACTGGGGATTGGGGACTGGGGACTGGGAAATAATTTATACCTCTTTCCAGAAACTTTTAAGAGATTTTATTGGTCTGGTTCTCCAAATTCTGCAAAAATCAACCAATGTCATCTTCTGCTCAAGGTATTCCCGGATTACCCGATTTGACGCATCCGATTGAGCTTGTTCAATTTGGAACCGAGGCGCTCAAAGCTTCATTATTATTAGTATTTTTGATCGTAGCTTTGGGAGTTGCGATCGCACTGATCAGTTTTTCCCTGCGTCGAAGTCAGCCTGAACAACTTATATTTATTGGCGAATGGGCTGTTCGCTATTCCCAACTGTTGCAGGGATTGCAGCATTTAACTCTAATATTAGTTCTGTTAGTACCGGGATTTTTTCTCTGTTCAACTTTAAGCAATCGCTATCACCACTGGGAACAAGCAAAGGTGGCTCAAGTGGCTGAAAGTGTTGCAGGTGAAAAGCTCGAACAATTTGCGCCCCAAGTCCGCTACTCTATTCGAGAGCCATACTCATATACCACTCAAGTTGATGGCAAAATAGTTAAGGTAAATGAGACACGAGAGATCAATCGCTTTTTAATGCTGGCTGGTTCGCAAATTCAAGTCAAGCTTGACCAAAGTGTAGATGTTCCAGGTCGTAGCTCAATTTATCGCGTAGATTATACTGCTGATTATAAAGTAGTTAACCAACTCAAGTATATTAATAATTTTTTCTTTGAAGTACCACCACCCAACGGCTCCATACTCCTTAAAAGCTACAAAATCGAGCGTGACGGGACTAGGTTACAGCCAAGCAATCCGGGAGACTATGGTTTTCCCTTCCGGCTGCAACCAGGGGAAGAAACCACCTTTCGAGTCACATATCAGGCTAGAGGCGGCCCTCGCTGGGTTTATAGTGCGGGGGGACAGATGCTATCCAACTTCCGCCTTATCGCAATTGCTAACTTTGCTCCAGCTAATTTTGCCAGTGGTATTGAACCTGATGAGATTAAATCTGACGGACGCAGTACGCAATTTACTTGGAAATTTGACGATAATGTTTCAGTTAAAAATCCATTTGGAGTATTTACCAATACCGAGCCTATTGGTAACACGGGGGTAATTCCGCGTCTTTTATTGCTAGCGCCAGCAATATTTTTATGGTGGATACTGTTGTTATATTTGTCACTGCCCATGAGTTTCAAAAATGTAGCGATCGCTGCTAGTATTTTCTTTGCTTGTCTATTGACCTTGACTTATCTAGCTCGCGTTATCAATGCTCAGTTGGCTTGGACTTTAATTTCCATCATCTTACTAATTTTAACGTGGGGATTGGGAGCTAGCCGCAGAGCTTCTTTGGCTGCGATCGTCCCCACAATTGCTGGAGCAGTGCTGCCTATTTTTGGATTATTAGTACCCTTCAGCGGACTCACTCTCAGCCTAGCGGGTTTGCTTTCAGCGATTTGGCTAGCAGTTCGTCACTGGTATAGTTGGTACAATTTGCATCCAGAAGATCAAAGATTGTAGAGCATCGGTCACATCGGTGACAATGGATAATGCCTTCTGCCTAAGCAGAAGAACTCGTCCGAAATCATCAGCGTTTCGCCAGGTTTCAATTATGTGTATATTATTAATTACTTGGGAATAATAGATTAGAAAATAACAATAATATTATTTGCGTTACCCAGAGAATGTTTAAAAAGTAGCAAAATATACTACAATTCCCGCTTCCATTCCCTCATAGGGAAGGTTTGCTCGGTGCTTAAGTTTGTGAGGTATTGCTGTTACCGACAATACTTTTCAAACATCCCTTCAGTGACTAAACATAAAAAGGATTTATCAAAATGGATACTTTCGGTATTTACACCCTTGCGAATGATGTGGTGTTTGACCAACTAGTAGCTTTGCTAAACAGCATTGAGGTGAATGTTAGCGCAGATATTCCTATTTGCATTATTCCTTATGATGAGCGACTAGACTTAGTTAGGCAAGAAGTTAATGCTCGAAAAAATGTAATTCTGTTTGATAATTGGGAGGTAATTCAACGCTGGGAAGAATTTGCTCATCAGGTTTGGGCTGCTCATTCCAGGCAACAAGATACAAAATTATCACACTCTAGCTGGTACAAAAGTCATTTACAAAGAAAGTTTGTTGCCTTTGAAGGGATTTTTGATAAATTTGTATTTTATGATGGCGATAGCTTGGCGATGAAGCCACTCAATAATGTAATTGACAAGTTAGAAACATCCGATTTTGTTTTTGATGACTGGGAACATCTTAAGGATAGGCCTGTTGCAGCTTTGAATATTTCAGTTATAGAAAAAACTGGGCTGTATACAGAAGCAGATATACGTCCTAAGCTGCATTGCTCTAGCTTTTTTGGATCTAAACGGGGGTTATTTACTGTTAAAGAAATTGAAACAATGAAGGAGCTATTAATTACCCATAGGGAAGTTGAATGGATTAATGGATATGGCTGGTGGGATGACGCTTTTTTGTTTAATTATATGACTTTGCGCTGCGATCGCCCACTATTTAACTTTACACTTAGCCCTAATGGCGAAGATAGAACAGGTAACTGTGCCAATGCAGATCCCTTCGTTAACATTAATAATGTTCTTTACAATCAAGACGGCTTAAAACCAATTCATCGCATCCATTACATGAGCTATTCTGCTCGTGATTTCGCCCACTTAAGTCAAGGTAAAGAGGTTAATATCTGTTATGCAAATGAGTTTTTATACTATCGCTTTCTCAAACAGCCAGAACAAAGACCAAAACAGCTAAAACCACTCAGTATAATTGCAAAAACTAATATTTTTTTCAACAAAACAATGAATAAAATTCAAAGAAGTATCCGCTAAATCTAGCTTTATTAGCGATGTATTAAATTAGCAATTGATATGATATAAAATTTCTATTTTATTTTATATGCTTTTAAGTTATTAGTATACAATATGCCTAAAATTACTGTTTGCATTCCTACTTTCAATCGTGTTCATCTCCTACCTTATGCCATTAACAGTGTGCTCAATCAGTCTGAGCAAGATTTTGAGCTAATTGTTTGTGATGACGGTTCTAGCGATGGTACACCTGAATTGATGTCACAGTACACAGACCAGCGGATTAAATATATCCGTCATCTGCAAAATATTGGTAAAAGTAATAATATGCGCTCTGGCTTTGATGCAGCCACCGGTAAATATTTTATTAAATTTGATGATGATGATCGGCTAACACCCGATTTTCTCGCAAGTACCGCAGCTATTCTTGCTCAAGACTCTAGCATTGATTTTGTTGGTACAGACCATTGGATAATTGATATTAATAATGTGCGGGATGAGGCAAAAACTCAAGAAAATACTCGACGCTGGGGTAGGAAGAATTTACCAGCAGGTATTGTAAATAATTTGTTGGAAGTTGTATTTATTCAGCAAAGCTTTCAAGTTGGAGCGACATTATTTCGCCGTCAAACATTGCAAGAATTAGGATATATGCAACCAAATCTCCAAAATTGTGAGGATAATGATTTATTTGTGCGTCTTGCTTTAGCTGGGAAAAATGGCTATTACTTACCAGAATTATTGATGGAATATCGCTATCATGCAGAGCAGCAAGGTATTAATCGAGCTATTCCTTATTTATTTGATAAAATCCGGTATTTAGAAAGTTATAAATTTGAGTCTGAAAAAATAGAGACAACCAGGAAAAATCGTCTAACTGAAACGCAACTATTATTGGGTTTGCGTTTAATTGAAAAGGGTGAAACGCAAAAAGGCAGAGAGTTAGTTTTAGCAGGACAGTCTTTTTCTACTCCTAAAGCTTGGACTGGTTTAGGGTTATCGTTGTTACCAGTTGGCTTGCGAGGTAAGGCTTTTAATGCACTGCGACAGTTGCGGGGTTAGCCTATGGAAATGTGTTGGCGCAGCCCGCCGCAGGTATCGTTTTTTATATCCTAGTGGATAATGTCTCACACAAAGGCGCAAAGAAAATTATCTATTTTACGAGTAATGAGTGGATGAGAAATGGGTATTTACTCATTACTTATTACTCCAGAATCATGCACTGATTTTTGTAATGATTACAGCTTATACCATTTCACGAAAATCTTGATACATATAGATTTTTCGTAGGGGTAAAGCA
>NZ_JAWJTF010000119.1:0-10028 GCF_048836525.1 Nostoc sp. CALU 546 | reverse complement strand
TACTTCAGTGGACTTGAGCTATGAGCCAGAGAATTCATTCTCTGGCGGGTTATGAAGCCCGCAGCAAAGCTATTTCTAGCTTCAGTTGACACCAATGAGCAATGTGCTTTACCCCTACCTACGTATTTGTATCATTATTAAAGTGAAATGGCATTACTATTAGATACACCACAAAAATTATTTGATTTGCGGATGAGCACCTTGTCCATCCCAACAAACTAAGGTAGGTGTAGCTATGCTTTTAATCTGGTAAGCGTTTTTGACACCAACCCAGTTACTAGCAATTGGCATTCGCCAACCAGTTCCAAAGGCGCGATCGGTGATTTTCAATCCGGGGGGTGCTTGTCGCCGTTTAAATTCAGCCCGCGCCACCATTTGGATTACTCTATCTACAATTACCGAATCGTGACCGGCTGCAACAATTTGCGCTGCTGATTGGTGATTATGAACGAGACGTTGCAAAATATCGTCCAAAATTTCGTAAGGCGGTAGAGAGTCTTGATCCACTTGACCTGGTTTGAGTTCGGCGCTTGGTGCTTTAGTCAAGACGTTCTGCGGGATGATTTCATTATGGCGATTTAACCAATGACAAAGTGAATACACGCGGGTTTTAGGAACATCTGCAATCACTGCTAACCCGCCATTCATATCGCCGTAGAGAGTACAGTAACCCACAGCCATTTCTGACTTGTTACCGGTAGATAAAAGCAGATATCCAAATTTATTAGCGATCGCCATTAATAAATTACCCCGAATCCGGGATTGTATATTTTCCTCTGCCAGTCCAAACTCAGTACCCGCAAACAAATCGCCTAATGTTTGATCAAAGCCTTGCATTAACTCGCCAATTGGTAAAAGATTAGTCTTAATTCCCAAATTTTCCGCTAATGCCAAAGCATCGCTGATGGAATGCTCCGAACTGTAAGGGGAAGGCATGAGAACACCGAGGACATTTTCTTTACCAAGTGCAGCCGTGGCGATCGCAGCGACTATGGCAGAGTCAATCCCGCCACTTAAACCCAACACTACTTTAGAAAAACGACATTTACGAGCGTAATCTCGCACTCCCAAAACCAAAGCTTGCCAAATTTCTTCATCTTCCGATTCATACATCGGTTCTACAGAACCCAGTTGCAAATCCCGTTGTGTTTCATCAAATTCAACTACTAATAAATCGGTGTCAAATCCACGGGCGCGAGATATAATTTCACCTTGACGATTCAAAGCAAAACTACGTCCATCAAAAATTAGGTCATCATTTCCGCCAACCTGATTAGCATAAATAAACGGTTGTTGAAAACGTACTGCACTATGCCTCAGCATTGTTTCGCGAAACTCTTGCTTGCCGACTGTGTAGGGGGAAGCAGACAAATTTACAATCAAATCTACACCCAGAATTGCTAAGTCAGCAATCGGATTCACTGTATAACTACGTTTGCCCCAAAATTCCTCATCATTCCATAAATCTTCGCAAATAGTTACGCCAATATGAATATTATCTAGAGTGAAATAATTAGCTTCCAAACCTGGTTCAAAATAACGACGTTCATCAAATACATCGTAAGTAGGCAAAAGTCGCTTGTGAAAAATTTGCTTTACCTTGCCATTTTCTAACAGAGCTATGCTGTTAAATAAAGTTTTACCACCACTAATATGTGCCTTGATATTCGGTTCAACAGTTCCTACCAACACAGCTAAATTTGGTGGTAAATCCTGGGCCAAGTTTTGTAAAGTGATACCCATTGCTTCCACAAAACTAGGATTTAGTAATAAATCCCTTGGTGGATAGCCACATAAAGAAAGTTCCGGTGTCAACAACAAACGCGCACCGCTAGATGCTGCGCGTTGTGCCGCCTCCAGGATTTTTTGGGCATTTAAAAGCAAATCACCGATTGTCGGATTAATTTGAGCGATCACAATCTTCATTTTATTTGTCATTTGTCATTTGTCATTGGGCATTGGGCATTGGGCATTGGGCATTGGGCATTGGGCATTAGTTATTCTCCTTGTCCCCCTCATCTTCCCCTGCTTCCCCTGCTTCCCCTGCTCCCTTGTCCCACGTAGCAGTTCATTAAATAAATACCAAAGGCTTATCTTTTAAGGGGGCAAAAGCTTCGGCGTCAAACTTATACAAACTAGCTGGACGACCAGCACCCCGTGATACCTTAATTCCGGTATCGCATAAAAAACCTAACTTGAGTAGACGCGCTCGAAAATTAGAATAATCGGAAAAGTTATCACCTAAAACTGTGGCGTATAACTGATATAAATCATTCAAGGTGAACATTTCTGGCAAGACTTCAAAAGCCACTGGGCTATACTCTAATTTATTTCGTAACCGCCTATGTCCATAAGCCAGAATTTCGTTATGGTCAAAAGCTAATTGCGGCACTTGTTTTACCGGATACCAAGCGATGCCAGTCATGCGATCGGCAATCAATTCGGCTTCTTCAAATCGCACTAGAGCAAAGTAACTAACTGATAAATAACGCACACCATAACTATCAGTTGCTTCCCGTGGATCGCGATTCGGCCCGCCAAAGGTATACAGTTGTTCTAAATAGAGATTGTTGACCTTAATTTTCTCCGCCATAATGCGATAAGCAGCATCTTCTAAAGACTCTCCTGGACGCACTAAAGTACCAGGAAGACTCCAATGATTTAAAAATGGTTCTTGCTGTCGCATTACTAGTAGAACTAACAGCCGATTTTGGGCAGTATCTACAGAAAAAATTACATTATCAACACCAACCTTGAAATCGGCCAAAGGTTGTTGGTTTAACGGAGTTGGTATCTTTTTTTGTGAACGTCCTGGCATTCGTACAAATGCTCTTGATTAATATAGGCAACTACAGGGGCTGTGAGGGCTTGGGGATCTCCATGTTCGCGGTACGCTGTTGAGGAAACATTTAGACCGATCAGACTAGCGATCGCAATCTTCCCTCCCAGCTTTTGCACTACCTCTGAACTAGATTCATCTATTGCATATCCGGGTCGCGGTACAATCAGTAGTTGCACTTCCTGTAACAAATCTTCAATGCGATACCAACGTGGTAGCTGACTCAGTAAATCTGAACCAATAATCAACGTCAATTCAGCGTCTTCACCCCAAATAAGCTTCGCTTTTTCCACTGTTTCCAGTGTTCTAAAGCTACTCAATTCTTGTTCCAAAGCAATATTGTGCCGTGGCGCGTCTATATCCGCAATCAACAATCGCAACATTGCCGCCCGATGTTCTAAGGGTGTTTGATGGGACTTAAATGGATTATCCGCTGCCCAAACTGCTACCCAATCATAACGCTCAGACAACCAACTCAGAATTTTTTGATGTCCCGCAGTTGGTGGATCGGCACTCGTTCCAAACAAAGCAACTCTCATAGTAATTCGTAGTTCGTAATTAAGACAGACTGAAAGAGTACTTTTACTTATGTGTTCTCTGTGCCTCTGCGGTAGCCTACGGCAAGCCGCTGGTGCGTCTACGTTTCTTAGTTTCTTCAGTCAATACCCGTAACGCCTCAGAAATCTCCACTTCTACAGCCACAGGATGATCCAAGCGCCGTGTTTGTTGTGGCAAACTGGCAACTGAGGCTGCGGTACGTTGACGAATTGTTGCCAAAGACTCTAACGGTTGCACCCGTTGACCTTCCTGCACTACCAATTGCAACAAAGGTTCTTCATCTAGAAGACTTTCACCTAAGAGTCCTAATCTGTCTGCTTTTACCTTACCTCCCGTAAACGAGCGAAAAATCTGCTTGCGCCCTGGATAAGTAACCTTACCACTCGATTCTTTCATCACTGGGATGCCATCAATGTCTACAAGTTTATAAACTCCGTTTACGGGCGAACCTGTAACTAGTCGTGTTCCCAGTCCGTAACCATCAATTTCGGCCCCAGCGGCTTTTAATCTGGCAATTTCCCACTCGTCTAAGTCGCCACTGGCAAAAATTGGCACATCGGGAAGGAGCGATCGCACCTGTTTTGATAAGGTAACTAAATCTCCTGAGTCCAATCTCACTCCTGTTAATTGCATTTCCCCGGAATTTACTTTTTCGGACAAGCGCTGGGCAGCAGCAACGGTATCGTAAGTATCAATCAACAATGGCGCACCCGGAAAATATCGATGAAATGCACTAAAAGCCTGTTCTTCAGTGCCTTCTATTGCTGATAACGCCATCACTAAGGCGTGTGCCATAGTACCACTTGGCTGTTGTCCTAGTTGTAGCGCTGCTAACACATTGGAGGTGGAATCTAACCCACCTGCCAGGGCCGCCCGCGCCGCCCACAAGGAAGCCTGCGGACTAAATGCTCGTCTGGTTCCAAATTCTAAAAGTGTTGCTGATTCCCCCGCTACATCCCTTAACCGTGCTGCTTTTGTGGCAATCAAAGTCTGGTAATTAATCGTATTCAGAAGGTAAGTTTCCACTAGTTGCGCTTGCCAAAGGGGTGCTTCCACCCGCAACAGTGGTTGATTGGCAAAGACGGCTGTCCCTTCCGGTACTGCCCAAACATCACCCGTGAACTTTCCCTCAGCTAAAAGTGACCAAAAGCGATCGCCTGCGTGAGCAAAAATTCCCGTTGCCTGTAATGCCGCAATTTGCGCGGAACTAAAGCGGATTTTGGCTAAATATTCCAATGCTTGCGTTAGCCCCATTGCAATTAAATAACCAAAACCCTCTGGCAATCTTCTGACAGACAATTCAAAGCTTGCCCGTCGTTGTTCTATACCTTCGCCTGTGTAACAAGCTGCCATTGTTAACTGGTAAAGGTCGGTCAGCAAGCTGTAGTCATCGGCAGAAAGGTTTAGTTCCTGGTTCTGCTGGCTTTGCTGTTTATATACATAGTCCAAATCTGGCAAAGTTGTCATGCAAGAGCTTCCTTACAAGATGCTTCTTTTATTTATGGTAATATTTACCATAAATAATGTCAACTCCTGGCAAGTATATTTTCAGAGATTGCCGTATATCAGTAGATTGATAGGCAAATTAATACTAACTTTATAAAATACTTAACATTTTTTAATAGTAAAAGCTGGCAATAATGTTAATCTCACAGGGCGGCTAATGAAAAGAAACAATATCCTTTAAGAGAAAGTTTGTTTTGCTTGGCTCTTTTCCCGACTGGGGTTGAAGAAATAACTATGTTACAATTAAAATTAGTGAGCAAAGTTTGGTTTTTTCACAAGCTAAAGTATTGCGAAGTTATCTGAATAAACATTGCATATATTCTCAATATATTGAGAATTAGAGCCAGCCTTAAATATCAGTATTAGAGTAGAGGTAGCACAATTAAAGCGACTCGAAAATAAGGAGTCCGAATATTATGGCTATTTCCCAAATCATTGCTAACATCACCCAATATATTTCTGAAGCTGCAATGCGGATTTTTGGCCCTACGGATGATGCTTATCCTGTTATTGGCGTACAACCTTTTACAGGTGAGCCTTATGATAAGCGTACAGCCGATACTTGGTAGGTGCTAATACGGCGTTCAAAAAGAATACAGTAGTCAAAATTCAGAATTTCAGACAAGGTTAATTACCGGGGAATTCAGGCAAACCATATAATTGAAAACCAATAATGTAGATTGAGCTACTTACTTAAACCCCTTTATTCAAAAGTAGTGGTGTATTGCAATACGCCACTACTCTAATTCATGAAAGTGATGGAAAACTCCATCCCACTCTTGGGATGGAGTTTTTTATTTAAATGTTATGTATGCAGAAAAACTGCATTTTTTAGCGATCGCCTGACGTCGTGATGACCCGAAAGGGAAAATGGTTGAAGGAGGCAGGATAGCGCAGCGTTAGCGAGTCCGCGAGCGTCGGGCAGTTTTCCTCCTACCTCCTGCCCTCTGCCTCCTGCCTTCCTCGATAAAGTCGAGCTTAGGAGAGTTGTCTTTTCTTCGCTTTCAAAACAATACCAAAACCAGCTACCATTAGGGTTCCGAGAATGCTAGCGGGTTCTGGGATAGAAGTTTCATCGATAGGTACTTTGATTCTTAAACTTGCCAAGGTAGCGTTAGTGATGGTCAAGGATGTTACACTGGGCAAACCTGGGATATCAGACTGGAAATCAAAGACTGTGGGAGTTGAACTACCATTGCGATCGCTATATCGCACTCCATATCCACTGACTTCAAAAGTGCCTTGATACTGTTTTCCGGTGTCTGGGTCGATGACAGTACCAGTGTAGAAAGCTTTTGTGAGATTAAATTCATCCTGAACTACTCCTTGAAATGTAGTTCCTGGCAATTGTCCCTGGTAAAGAAATGCAGTCAACTGACCACCAGAAAGAACCGGCGATGTGAGAACACCATCAAAGGAGACAATTGGAATACCTTTAAAGTCAACAAAGTAATGCAGACTTCCATCAGAGCGTGTTTCTACCTTTAAATAGTCTGACTCGTATACAGGAACATAATTAGGATTATTATTAGTTCCTAAGTTCCGGTAATAAGTTCCAGTGTCATCCGTATCAATCCGAGTAGTACTTTGATTGAAATTGGGATTGTTTCTGGGAAGTTCGATAGTTCCTGATAATGTACCAGTGCTTTGAATTGTGATGAATTGAGCAGCAATTGCACTTGCTCCACTTAAAGCGATCGTCATTGCTGCTAAACAAGTGCTGCTAACAATTGCACAACCTAGCTTAATCCCTGATGAACTTACTTTCATTAACAATTTGCTCCTGGAATTGCCGATGAGAAAACACACCTAATGCACTGAGATTTATTTAAAAATTTTCTCAGGCACGATTTATTATTCCCAAACTACTAATGAAAGTTTCATCAACAACAAAAAGCCTTATCAATCGCTATTTTTATTCTTGTCTTTGCGGAGTGTATCGAAGACAATGACCTTATTCCCCAATTTTAATTTCATTTCCTGATGAGAAGATGTTTAAATTGTTCTAAGGTTTAGCCTGAGCCAGTTCGTAAATTAACGTAAGTTCGATGGAACTAAAAAAGTGCAGGAGGTAGCGTAGGCAAGAGTGAGCTTAAAAGCAAATAAGTCTCCTCTGTCGTTAATAATCAAATGTAGTTTAAAGCCATAATGCCAACCCACGGAATTTTTAACCCATCCAACTAACCCTTCAAAGACTTTATGTGAATGTGCCCGACGGGTAAGGAGGAAAAGTAAATTCAAACCCTTCCCCTTTCCCCCTTAACCGAAAAATATTGGAAACATTACATCATTTTTACTAGTGATAAAATACACCAATAATTAGAGAAACAATTATTGGTATTAGGATTGGAATAGCAACTATAAGTCCCCACTTACCAAACTTAATTTCCTCACCCTCAGATTTCAAAAATGCAATCCAACCGACAACTCCCATCAAAATCCAAATACACCCAAAAGCAAGAAATATAACGAATACTGAATCGTCCATTTTTCCAAAATATTTATTTTAATTTGCACTAATATCTACAACTAACTTTGTTAAAATCGCACGAAAATTGCTAAAATCATAAGATTCAATAGTTTTTCGTTGCAAGTATTCTGGTTGGTAAATTACTGGATTAGAGCAAGTTCCTTGCAGAATTTGAATTAGATTATGGGCAATTTCTTCTACGTTATCAGGATCAACTAAACATCCCAATTTCCCTTCAGCCAAAGGGTCTATAGAACCATCTTGATTACCCGCCAACACAGGTTTACCACAAGCTAAAGCTTCTAGATAAACAATACCAAATCCTTCACCTTTACTAGGCAAAGCAAAAACATCGCAGAGATTGTAATGAGCGCATAATTCTTCATCTGGTACAAACCCTGGAATAGTGACACAATCTTGTAGATTTAAGTTGGACACTAAAGCATTAATTCGAGGTAAATCATCTCCTTTACCTACAAGAATAAAGTGAACATTAGGCACATAAAAACGGATTTTAACCAAAGCATGAAGGATTTGGTCATAACCCTTATATTTTGCCATACTTCCCATTCGCGTTACTGTTAGAATTACAGGTTGCTCATCCGTTAAATTATATCGTTTGAGTAAGTAGGTTGGTTTAGGATTTATTTTAAATTGACTAGCATCAAACGTATTAGGTAAAATGACTACTTTATCTGGGTCAATATCATCATATTTCAGCAAGCGCTGGCGAGTGTAATTACTAACACTAATAATTTTATCTGCTTTTTGTAATGCTAACTTTGTAGCATTATTTTCAATATCCCAAACTTCTAATCCATGAGCAACTACCCAGTAAGGAATCCCAGTCAAAAGTTTTAGAACATAACAAGCAACGGCATAGTTAACATGAGTTGATATGACTATAGTAGGACGTTTAAAAATAGCCAAAACAATTATGTTTGTGGCAAATAAAATGGTTTGTAATAATCTTGGGAAAGAGCCAAAATAATGAAATCTTGTTGAAGGTAAAAATTGCAAGTCTTGCGGCTGTGTTGAATTGTGCTTGTCATACTTGAGAAGCACATCATACTCAGCATCAGGATACACATCTTGTAAAGCTTTCAACAAAAATGTTGAGTAAACTTGGATACCTCCCTTAAAACCAAATATATTCGGAAATATTAAATTGAAATGACGTTTATCAATTGCGGGTTTTTTGAACATTGTAAATAGTTTGAGGTTTTGATTCAATAACAAAATCTTTTTGAGAATTGATAGCTGCTGCCAGAAAATAAAATTCAATAGTTGTAAAAGTATAGTCTTCGGCAAAAAAATCTGGCATTTGAGATGCTAAAAACATCATAATTGGAATGATAGTCACAGGATTAGCATATTTAAGATGAGAAGCTATTCTTACTAAAAAATTAGTAAATAACAATAATCCGATAATTCCTTGTTCTACCAACACATTTAAAAATATATTATGTGCATGATAACCTTTAACTCCAAAAACTTTCACTCCTATATGTTCTGCAAAAACTCCTACACCTATACCAGTAATCGGTCTTTTAATAGTTTCAATAATAGCTGCCTGCCAAAGTGCAAACCTTGACAAAGCTGTTCCTACAGGACTAGGAAGCGCTATTTCGCTGGAATTGTTTACAAATAAATTAATTAAGGGAAATATTTTAATATCTCCCAAACCAATTCTATATGTAGATACTGGTATGGATATGATGCATAAGAGCCATAAGCTCATGATCAAAATCATTTTTCTAATACTAATAATTTTATATATCAATAAAAGAAACATCCCAAAAATCAAAACTAACCAGGCATTTCTGCTAGCAGATAAAGCTAGAGAAATGAGAAAAACAAATTCGCTTATGTACAATTCAAGTTTAGATATATTGTTCTGTTTTTCTAAAATTAGGCTCAAACATAATCCAATGGCGACTATTACCCCAAACTGATTAGGATTTTGCATAATTGAACCAATCTGAGGATAATAACTTGGAAATTTTAATAATTCAAAAATCCAGTGATTGGGGAATAAAGCTTCTAAAAAACCAAAAACTGCAATTACTTGTAGCAAATATAATATACACCGATAGTAAAATGTTAAAGATGAGGTTTTTATATTTCTGAAAGTTAGAACTAAAAAAGTAAAAAATAATATAAAGTAAGTAGAATATTTAATGCTATAAAGAATTGCAGTATTGGAAAATTGACTCATGAATGAGGAGAGCCACATCCATAAATACAGTAGACTGATAGATATCAAAATGATTCTATGCTTTCTTAAAACTTCGGGTATATTTTTGGTAGATAAACTGATTATCCCAAAGCTAAATGCAGGAAGTAATAAATAATGAATCCCAATATTTATTCCCGGAAACTTAATCCGCCCTAGAAGTGAAGAAAATAGTATTAGCAGGAAAAATATATTAATCATAACCTTTTAGTTGTGGATATTTTTTGACAACAAAAAACCTATACTCAACCCAAAATCGCAGGTTGAAAGAGAGATTGTGATATTTTTTTAAGCTAATACCAATTTGAAAAAAGAATTGCGACAAATAGACCATTTGTAGAGACGCGATTCATCGCGTCTTTACCCAATGATGTGTTGCAATCATTAATTGAATGGGTATAAAATTTGATCACACTAAA
>NZ_JAWJTF010000031.1:0-83165 GCF_048836525.1 Nostoc sp. CALU 546 | reverse complement strand
TACAATTTCATGAAAATCTTGATACATATAGAGTTTTCTGTAGGGGTAAAGCACTGCTCATTGGTGTCAACTTAACGCGAAACCGCACGTCCGCCAGGGATTGTAAATCCCTGTCTCATAGCTAAAGTCATCTGAAGATGACTAGATATCCCCAAAAATATTCAGTCTACTTCAGTAGACTTTAGCTATGAGCCAGAGAATTCATTCTCTGGCGGGTTATGAAGCCCGCATCGAAGCTATTTCTCGCTTAAGTTGACACCTATGAGCAATGTGCTTTACCCCTACGACAGACGTGCTTTTTCAAGCTCTAAATGCTTTGTCTTTGGTGTCAATGCGTAAGTCCTAAATTCTTAAAAAACTTGAAATCTCAGCACTACCTACCTACTTTCCCTCTCCACAAACCTTACTAAAGCTGGTAGTTGTGCCAAGATGAATTTGAGGAATTAAGGCTTGTGACACAATGTTAGGACAATTATTAGACGGACGTTACCAAGTCCTCCAGGTTTTAGGTGGAGGTGGATTTGGTCAAACCTACATAGCCCAAGATACTCATCGGCCAGGTTTCCCGAAATGCGTTGTCAAACACCTTAAGCCCGTCACTCGTAGCCCTGAATTTCTTGAAACTGCCAGACGGCTATTTAGCAATGAGGCAGAAACACTAGAACAACTGGGCAACCATGACCAGATTCCTCGGCTTTTAGCCTATTTTGAAGATAACCAAGAGTTTTTCTTGGTGCAAGAGTTCATTGAAGGGCAAACTCTGAAAGCAGAACTGTTCCCCAATCAACATTGGACGCAAGATCGAGTAATTCAACTCCTCCAACAGGTTTTGGGTATTCTGCAATTTATTCACAGCCACAATGTTATCCATCGAGATATCAAGCCGGATAATATAATCAGACGGCAACAAGACGGCAAGTTAGTGCTGATTGACTTTGGCGCAGTAAAACAAGTCCAAACTCAACTGCTTACAAGTCCAGGGCGCACGGGGGCTACTATTATCATTGGCACCCCAGGATATATGTCTACAGAACAAGGGCAAGGTAAGCCCCGCCCCAACAGTGATATTTATTCCTTGGGAATTATTGCTATTCAATCGCTGACGGGGTTACATCCTATAAACTTTGAGGAAGATCCAGATACAGGAGAAATTTCTTGGCAGCATCAAGCTAACGTCAGTTCTGAATTGGCATCTGTGCTATCTAAGATGGTGCTACACCACTTCAAACAGCGCTATCAGTCTGCGGCTGAAGTTCTACAGGCACTTAAACATCTCGATACGAAAGTAGAAACGCCATTACCTCAACCAGCATTTTTTACACAGCCGCCTCAAGCTTCACTTTCTCAAGAAAACTCAATTGGGTATCAGTCTGCTTCTATCTTGTCTGCGGAAAACTACAACCGCCTAGAAAAAATTCTTTTAGAATTTGTTGGCCCTGTTGCCTCAAGATTACTACGACAAGTTGCGGCATCAGCGCCTAACCTTGAAGAATTAATTAATCAATTGGGTCTTCATCTCAGAGGAAATCAACAAATTGATTTTAAGAAGAAAACAACTTTCCTTCTAGAGAAACCTACTCTACTACAAGAATTTACTGTTAAATCTGAAATTAAGTCAAATATTTTACCAAGCCAAGAACCTCAATTAATCAGTGACAGCTTTGTGCATCAGTGTGAGCGGGAGTTGGCTGATTTAATTGGCCCAATAGCTAAGTTCTTAGTGCAAAAAGCTGTTAAATCTTCTGGACAAATTTCTCGTACAGAATTTGTAAAAATTTTAGCATCACAAATTCCCGAATCTCAAAAAGCTTTACAATTTCAGCAACGCTTAATCTCTTGATTTTTTAAATATTGCGTTTTTCTCTCAGTGAATTACGAATTACGAACTTGTACTGAGCGTAGCCGAAGTATTACGAATTATTAGCTCTGGTTATTCAACATCTCCATAGCTATTTTTAAGCTAGCTTTCATCCGATTAAATGCCTCTGCTAACCCACCAATTTCATCATTAGAGGTTTCTTCAAAATCAGCGCTCATATCACCAATGCTAACCTTTTGGGCTATTTTCTCTATTCTTCTGATGCGCTGAATTACATATTTTTTGATTAAGAAGTTAATTAAGAAAACTACGATCGCAAAGATCGTAATTAAAAGTCCCATTATCAATATCCAAGTCCGTTTGGCATTGGCAAAAATTTCTTCAGAGGGAACAGAGATGATTTGAGCAGAGACAATCTGATTGAGTTGCCAGCCAAAACCATTTTCTGAGCCATAAGTTGCCAACTGACTCTTGGGAGCCTGATCTGGTGTAGAATGACATCGCAGACATTGCTGCTGTGTAATCTTTAGTGGCCGAGCAATGTAAAATACTTCATTTTCTGACAAGTTACGAAAGCCAGTAATTTCTAGAGTGTTGGGTTCGTTACGAAAACGCTCTACAAGTTGAGCTTCAAAACTATCAGCTTTATCCGCTAAGTTAGTGGGATTAAGTGTTGCATCTTTATGAAAAAAGTTTTTATATTCCGGCTTTTTCCGAAAATTTTCAAAAACCTCTTTAGAAGAAAAAGTTGGAACGGTTTCAGGAATGAAGGTTGGATTAGTTTCTAGTCTAGGCGATAATAATGGGTCTATGCGATTTTGTGTATAGTTTCTAACTGCGTTTACCATTTGGATGAGAATCTGCGCTTGAGAAACCACTTCATTTTGCGCTCTCCCTTGAAGTACACTGGATAAGGCAACGCCACTTCCTAAAATACTGACTATGAAAACTAATATTAAAAGTAAGTTAAATTTAGCACCTATTTTCAAGTTTCTTAACGTAATTTTGTTCAACATAACCTAACCAACGAAGGTGGTATCTGAGTTTGTATAATATTTATTTATACCTGTTAAAAAACAACTTAACAATATTTAAATAAATATTAATTTTTTGCCGTAATATAAGCTATTTAGGCAGTATTCAAACTTATCTAAATTAGTCCTGAAAGCCAATTTATTTTCTTACCATAATTAGTGATGTCTTTGCGATTTCCCCGTCGTTTCTTTCTGTTTAATCTGCTAGGCTTAACATTTACTGCCTGCCAATCACCCAAGAAATTTGAGGGTGCTTTAACTGTTGGTGTTATCAATTATGGTGGTGGTGAACAGATAATTAACCAATATGCTAGGTTTAATAATTACTTAGGTGAAAAAACAAAGTCATATATTCAGCTAGAGCCTGTTTTTAATGAAAATAAAGCAGTTGAGCGCCTTGCAGCTCGTGCTTGGTCATTGGTATTTGCGCCACCGGGTTTAGCGGCTATTGCGATCGCACGGTATCAATATCTTCCTCTATTTCCTTTAATCGGTATTAATAATCTGCGCTCAATTTTCGTTGTTCGCAAAGAGAGTCCGATCACCGAGTTGAAGCAGTTACAAGGTCAAATAGTGGCTTTAGGGCAGTTAGGTTCAGCTACAGGATATTATTTTCCACTTTACAATCTTTATGGTACAACACTAGCTGACATCCTGTTTGCACCCACACCCAAAGCTGCGCTGGAGTTGGTCGCCCAAGGAAAAGCGATCGCCTGTGCTGTCTCGGAGGCGGAATTGAGTCTCCATGCTTCGCAGTTGGCCCCAACCGAATTTCGCATACTATTTAAAGACCCTCACTATGTACCATTAGGTGTGGTCTTGATTGGGCCAAATGTAGAGCGGAACCGTCAAGAGTTTATTCGCAAAGTAATGAGTGATGCGCCTTCAGATTTAGCTCAAGAAGTGGGCTATGTACCCAATGGGCAAGTACCAGATTACAGATACATGATTTCTGTGGTTGATCGGGTAAGCTCGATTACTTCTCTACTAGAAAAAAAACCTGTGCGTTTATTTTAAGATTTGTCATTTGTCATTGGTCATTTGTCAATAAATGAAAATGATCATCTAGCATAATCCAATGCCCCATGCCCAATGCCCCATGCCCAATACCTATCACCTTGCTCAAAAAAATAATTTAAATCGTGCTAGCTGGCTTTCAATTGTTCCTGTCAGGATTTTATTCAGTTCTGTGGTGTCTTGGAATTGCAAAATCTGCTGTGTGGGTAAGTCGAAGGGAAATTGCCCTTCAAAGTCTGGACGTTGCATTTGTGCTAGTAGAATCTGTTCAGAACGCTTACTTTGGATGGCATAGCCAATTTCAATACAGACATTCGGACTGGGAATTAATTGGGGGGTTTCTTTCCCATCAATACTAGCAATGGGGGTGGTGTCAGCGACAAATAATAAACTTTTACGGATTTTTCGCATGATCGTGCGGTTAATTCGGAAAGTAGCACCGCTGGGACGAGATGATTCTACCAATGTTAACGGAAGGCGCGATCGCAAGTTTAAACTGTCCAAACTTTCTCGCAGTTCTTCTCTAAGAACATTTGTCGCTTCGGCATACTCAGTTTGACAGGATAAAAAAATCGTTGGTTCTAACTGAGCCAACACCGCTTGCTTGGTAAAATAAATTTCATGACTAATTAAGTCAATATTAGAGACGCAATAACCACCACTACCTTCTACATAAAATTCAATATTTTCCCCTTCCAGATAGCGCCCAAACCAAGTTGATTTTTTAACTTCGTCACTTTCTTCCAAAAAGTCTGCTCGCAATGCTGATTTCAGCAGACTTTTTTTGCTTAAGCGAATGTCTGGCGGACGTTTTTCCAGTTCTGGAATCGGCTCATAATCCTGTAGATACCACGCTCTGAGCGCAATAATTGACATAAGGCGCTATTTAAACTGTTTCTCTTATTAAACTTAGTATAATCTTACACCAAGAGTAGTCACTATTTCAGACTTCTCTTTAAACACAACAACACCCAAACCTCTACTCGCTGAACCATCTCCTCTCATTGTTTATCATAGCCAGGGATGTACTAACTTTCATTGCTTGTGTAAACAAGTTATGAAAACCAGTCACAGCGCCCCCTAATCTTCCATATTTGAGGAAATAGCAGTTTTCGCGTTGGGTGTTGCTGTTTTTTGACGAGACAGATGTAAGTTAAACAGCGTCTTTTACCTCTTATTACATTCCATACGCAGCTGTTATATCTGCCAGGGAAGCTTATTTAGTAGCTTCAATAATTAAAATATCACTTTATAGATAGGAGGGATTCTTTTTGCAACTAAACTTTACGATGGGTGAGGAAGGTAAGTTTACTAGAATCCCTTTGATTCAAGAATCCCACGGCTTTCTTTCTAAATGAGGCTTGCGCTATATTTGGGCAGTCGTGGGAATGTCAATTGTGTAAATTCTAGCTAAGAACTTGGTTGTGATTGTTGAACAAAGGAGGTTGACGTATTCTTTGTTCACTGCCCACGCAAGTAAATTCAGGAATTGTTATAGGATGAGATAATGACTCTGTGGAACTGGAATACTGATCACAGTCAAATAAATAAAAGACTTGACCGATTTAATGATGCGATGAATCTTGCTTGGTCACAGATTAAACAGAGGTAATTATTGTGCCACTAAAAGCTCGAATGACTGTCGTTTTTAGATTTGAAGTTGATAAGCAATCCACAATCCACTGATGTTATATAGACGATTTGGACGTACAGAATTACAGATGCCAGTGTTTTCCTGCGGTGGCATGAGATATCAGTTTAAATGGCAGGATGTTCCCAATGATGAAATTCCTGCCGATAACCAGGCGAATCTCGAAGCGACTATTAGAAGGGCTGTCGAGGTTGGGATTAATCATATTGAAACTGCTCGTGGTTATGGCACTTCCGAAATGCAATTGGGAAGGGTTCTACCTCAATTTTCCCGTGAAAAGTTGATTGTTCAGACTAAAATCAGTCCAACGGCAGATGCGAAAGAATTTCGCCAGACGTTTGAACAATCATTGAAAAATCTCCAGCTAGATTATGTTGACCTTTTAGGGTTACACGGCATCAATCATGCGGAGTCGTTAGATTATAGCATTCGTCCCGGTGGCTGTTTAGAAGTAGCACAGCAGTTGCAAGCTGAGGGAAAAGTTAGATTTATTGGTTTTTCTACACATGGCTCAACAGAGTTAATTGTGGAGACAATTAATACCAATCTATTTGATTACGTTAACCTGCACTGGTACTACATAAATCAATGGAATTGGGCGGCAATTGAAGCAGCTAAACGCCACGATATGGGGGTATTTATCATTAGCCCATCGAATAAAGGAGGTTTGTTGTATGAACCTCCACAAAAATTAGTAAATCTTTGCGCTCCTTTGAGTCCAATGGTGTTTAATGATTTGTTTTGTTTGAGTCATCAAGAGGTGCATACTCTAAGTTTGGGAGCAGCCAAACCACAAGATTTTGATGAACATCTGAAGACTTTAGAATTAATAGATCAGGCATCGTCAATTTTGCCATCAATTTTAGCAAGGTTGGAGTCAGAAGCGATCGCTACTTTGGGAGAAGATTGGGTAAAATCCTGGGAGACAAATCTACCAACCTTTAAGGAAACCCCTGGTGAGATAAATATTCGGGTGATTTTGTGGCTACGGAATCTTGCGATCGCTTACGACCTGGTAGATTATGCTAAAATGCGCTACAACCTGCTTGGCAACGGCAATCACTGGTTTCCTGGCAATAAAGCTGAAGGACTAGAAGAATTAGACTTGCGCCAATCTCTTGCTCGCAGTCCCCACGCTGATAAAATACCAAAAGTTTTGGCACAAGCCCATCAGATGTTAGTGGGTGAAGAAGTGCAGCGTTTATCTCAGCAGTAAATGTGAAGTTAGGGACTTTGAATGTTTTTATGCAATTCTATCCCTAACTTGATAGCTCATTAGAGTACCTATCAATTAAATTGAGATTGTAGGTGGATTTACATCAATTATGCAAGACAAACACATCTAACTCTAGATGTGTTTGTCTTATTCGCAAAGCTTATAAATTACGCAGTTGAGAATCAACCAGACTAAGCAAAGTTTGATAAATATTTTCTAAGGTTAAATTGTTTTATTAACCCTTAGATAACTCAATCTTTACTTATTACCATAACAAAATATGGTAAACACTTATCCTGTAATACCTTAGTTTAAGCTTGCTATTATTTAGTATGGAATCTCATCACCCATTAAAGTTAAACCGTCGTCAGTTTTTGCTACGTTCGGCTATCACAGCCGGTGGAATTATTTCCACAAATCTTGTATCAAAATCACCAGTTTTTGCCCAAGCGCCTGCAATTATTACCTCTGATAAAATGCGTCCTGCCATACCTTATGGCGTAGCTAGCGGAGATATATCTAACGATAGCATCGTAATTTGGAGTAGGAGCGATCGCCCCGCAAAAATGATCGTAGAATATTCTAACAGCGAGTCTTTTCGCAACGTGCAGCGAGTTGTGGGGCCTAACGCTTTAAAAAATAGCGACTTTACAGCACGACTTTATCTGAAGAATCTACCCCCAGACCAAAAATTATTTTATCGGGTGATTTTCCAAGATTTAGATTATCAAGGTACTTACAGCGCTCCCTTTTATGGCACTTTCCGAACTCCCCCCAAATATGGACGAGATATATTCTTTGTTTGGGGTGGCGACACTGCCGGTCAAGGATGGGGGATTAATCCTGATTTTGGTGGGATGAAAATTTATGAAACTATGCGCCAACTTAATCCCGACTTTTTTATCCATTCTGGCGATAATATTTATGCCGATGGCCCAATTCAATCAGAAGTTATCCTAGACGACGGCACTATTTGGAGAAATATCACTACACCAGAAAAATCAAAAGTAGCAGAAACTCTCACTGAATTTCGTGGAAACTATATCTACAATTTGCTGGATGAAAACATCAAGCGTTTCAACGCTGAAGTTCCCATATTGGCACAGTGGGACGACCACGAAACCACAAATAACTGGTATCCTGGTGAATTTCTTTTAAACGATAATCGCTACACAGTTAAGGATGTTAACTTGCTAGCCCAAAGAGGAAGACAAGCATTTTTGGAATATTTACCTATTGGGTATCCAACCAATAATCCAGAGCAAGCAAGAATTTATCGCTCTTTCAACTATGGCCCATTATTAGACATTTTCATGCTGGATGAGCGCACCTACCGGGGCCCAAATACTCCCAATCGTCAGCCAGCACCAAGTGAAGAAACAGAGTTTTTGAGCAGAAAACAATTGCAATGGTTGAAAAGGCAATTGCTGTCATCAAAAGCAACATGGAAAGTGATTGCTAGTGATATGCCTTTGGGTTTGATAATTCGAGACGGTAGCACTGATTTTGAAGCTTGGGCAAATGGAGACGGCCCGGCTTTAGGAAGAGAATTAGAACTTGCCGATTTATTACGATTTATCAAAAACAAAAATATCCAGAATGTTGTTTGGTTAACTGCTGATGTACATTACGCAGCAGCCCACTATTACAACCCCGCCAAAGCACAGTTTACCGACTTCAAGCCTTTTTGGGAGTTCGTCGCTGGGCCCCTTAACTCTGGCACATTTGGCCCCAACCAATTGGAAAATACTTTTGGCCCACAATTAGTATTTCAAAGCCTTCCTCCAGGTACGAAAGCAAATCGACCTCCAAGTGAAGGTTTGCAATTTTTTGGAGGAGTCAAGATTAATGCAAATACAAAGGTGATGACGGTAACATTGCGTAACTTGGCAGGCGAAATTGTTTACAGCCTAGATTTGCCACCAGAAAAATAAATCGCCAAAATCACAGCAAAATATAGCCAGTTGGATAGAGTAATGACGCAATTTTTTACTCTGTCTGCTGGCTTTGCTGTTTTTTAGTGAGATATTGAAGTATGAAAAAACTTTGTGCGATGCCTGCCGCGGGCTTTGCCAACGCCATTGATAGGAGCTAAATTTAAGTAGGTAGAGTTTTGGAGTTGATCATGCTTAAGCAACTCATTTTAGAAAACTGGAAAAGTTTCCGTTACGCCGAGCTTCCACTTGACCCATTGACTGTTCTGATTGGTACAAATGCAAGTGGGAAATCTAATGTAGTCGAGGCTTTGGAATTTTTGAAGAGAATAGTACAAGGTGAAAAGGTTGAAGTAGCTTTAGCAGGAGACAAAAGACTACCATCCATTAGAGGTGGTATCGAGTGGGCAGCATATCAAACTGAAACAAAATTTACACTAAAAGTAGTGGTTCAGTTTGAGAACGATAGTAGTGATTATATTCATAGTATTACAGTAGGGACAAAACCTTTTCCTCATATTTTGGAAAATTCTACACTTGCTAGAGAAGACACAGAATATGAGCAAAAAAATGTTAATAGTTATTTTTTACATAAGCATATTTATGAATATAATTTATTACAGAAAAAATTAGATGTTATTAATTTTTCTTTTTTAGATGATGGAGAAGATCAAGTAGAAATAATACTTAATCAAATCTTAAAATCTATTGAAAATATTTTTATTTTAAATCCTATTCCATCTAAAATGCGTGATTATGTGAAAGTTTCTGAGATATATGAAAGTGATGCATCCAATATGGCAGGAGTGTTAGCAACATTATCTGAAAAAAATAAAGCTGAGATAGAAGCAACTCTGTCTAGATATATCAAAGATTTGCCGGAAGGAGATATTCAGAAAGTATGGGCAGAAAAGGTTGGCAGATTTGGTACTGATGCCATGCTTTACTGTCAAGAAGAATGGAAACCAGGTCATATTACAGAGATTGATGCTAGAAGTATGTCAGATGGAACTTTACGTTTTCTAGCGATTCTCACAGCATTACTTACACGCCCAGAAGGTAGTCAGCTAGTAATTGAAGAAATAGATAATGGCCTTCATCCTTCGCGTGCGGAATTGCTAGTCAGAATACTAAGGGAAATTGGCAGCAAAAGAAAAATTGATATTTTACTGACTACCCATAATCCAGCTTTACTGGATGCTTTAGGTCCAGAGATAGTTCCTTTTGTGGTTGTCGCACACCGCGATTCTGAAACGGGAGAAAGCAAACTTACACTTTTAGAAGATATTGATAACTTTTCTAAGTTATTCGCATCATATTCTTTGGGTGATATGACAACTAAAGGTGCGATTGAAAGAAGCCTTTCTCGTAATGAATAGTTACTAATATGAGAAAGGTGCTACTCATAGATACATCACTTTTATGTGTTTGGTTAGAAGTTCCAGGTAGAGAAACTGCTGGTAATAATGATTGGGATTTTGAGTGTGTAAATCAGAAAATTGAAGCAGAAATTGCCAAAGGAACCACGCTGGTACTTCCTTTAGCTGCTGTTATAGAAACAGGTAATCACATTGCACAGGCTAAAACAGCAAATTCAGAAAGTAAACGTATAGCGGCTCAAAAATTTGCCGAAATCATAACTTATGCCGCTGATGAAACAACACCTTGGGCTAAGTTTCGTGAGCAAATTGTTCTTTGGGAAGAGGAAGAATTGAAACAGTTAGCCGCTAAATTTCCCAATCAAGCTGTAGAAAAAACTTCTATGGGTGATGCCAGTATTGTAATCTTGGGTTGGCACTACCACCAAAAAGGTTTCCATGTGGAGTTTTTGACTGACGATGACAAGCTAAAATCTCAAGAACCACCTCCACCACAGCCACCTACACGTCGTAGCAGCCGAACAAAAGGGTAAAATATCCTTATTCATCTCTATTTACCCAATCAAAATAGAGCTTTTTCAACTAACTTGTGATGAATTAATTTGGACAGGAATTGTGATAATAAACTCAGTTCCTTCTTTTGCAGTAGATATACATTGCAGTTGACCACAATGTTTTTCTACAACAATTTGATAGCTGATAGATAGCCCCAATCCAGTACCCTTCCCGACGGGTTTTGTAGTGAAAAAGGGGTCAAATAATCGCTTTTGTATATCCTTGGGAATTCCCATACCGTTATCGGCAATGCGAATAACTACTTGCTGGTTATCTATGACTTCAGTCTGAATACGAATTAAGGGTAATTTGAGAGTTGAAGAAGTTGATTCAAAACTCAATTTTGACTCATCATCGCTCTCAAATATAGCATCAATTGCATTTGCTAAAATATTCATAAATACTTGATTTATTAATCCAGCGTAGCATTCTACTGGGGGGATATTTCCATATTGTTTATCAACAGTAATTTTTTGACCTGTTTGCTGATTTATTAAACGGCTTTGTAATATTATTAGAGTGCTATCAATACCTTCATGAATATCAACTATTTTTTTCTCAGATTCATCGAGACGAGAGAAGTTACGTAAAGAAAGTACTATCTCTTGGATACGCTCAGTACCAAATTTCATAGAATTAAGAAGGTTGAGGAAATCAGTAGTTAAAAAATCTAGTTCGATTTCTGCGATCGCAGCTTTAATTTCTGCTACTGGTGTAGGATAATGGTATTGGTATAGGCTAACTAATTCCAGTAAATCTTGAGTGTAGTTGATTGCATAAACAAGGTTGCCAGCAATAAAATTGACAGGGTTATTTATTTCATGTGCAATGCCAGCAACGAGTTGTCCCAAAGCAGCCATTTTTTCATTTTGAATTAATCGGGTATAGTTATTCTTAAGGTTACGAAAACCTTTTTTAGCAATTTTAGATTGTTCTTCTACTTGCTCTAATTGAGCTAGTGTTAAAATATGAATTTGGGAGTGGGCTAAAAGTAACTGATGAAAATCTAATAGTTTATAGGTACCTAACTGAGTTTCTATCAAAATTGGCTCATATACAAATTGAGGTTCTCGTTGCAAGGCTACTTTATTTGCTTCTACAATGAGCGTGTCTTCAGAAATTACACACACATCTGCCTGAAGAAAGTTAATCAAATTGATCACAGGTCGTTTAGAAAATAGTGGGAAACTATAGGGACGGCTCATGTGTTCAAAAAATCTTTGCCGGGAAATCATCCCTACATAGTTATGATTTTTCACCAGGATAATTCCTGGTAGTAAAGGCTCTTGCTTAAAAAGTTTATTCAAATCATTTGCTGGACTATTTGCATCGAAGTAAACAGACCAGAGTGGTAATTCTTGCAAAGTAGACTCTAATCGCAAGTTCAGATTATTAGCATTTGTCATGCTATGTATAGCCAACATATTTTCAACCCTTAACCTTTAAATAACCTTTCTGCTAACACCCCGAATAAGCATTGCAATAATTACAAAGTCAACCAAACTTATATTTCCCTGATTACTGCTTAAAATCACAGTTGTGCTATAAAAATATTGGTATTAGGGCATCTCATAGTTTTCTAGACTGGAGAAGTGATACCAATTAAGAATTATGCAAAAATTGCTAAAAAGCTTTATTTATCAGCTTGAAAGGAAGTTTATGCACAGTTGAAGGAGGTTACAGAGGATAAACATTAAGGCACAAGCTTAGAAAAAAATATCCCACAGGATATTTTATTTTGTACAATGGAAATTATTACGATAATTGCTATTTTATACTTGTTTAATTGGAAGTCTAATATCGATTTTAGTTTCCTGGTTTACAATGGAAGTACATTTGATAGAGCCACCATGTTGCTCAACGATAATTTGATAGCTAATAGACAAACCTAAACCAGTTCCTTGACCAACGGGCTTAGTAGTAAAAAAAGGTTTGAAAATACTCCGGCAAATCTCTTCACTCATGCCACAACCATTATCAACAATTGAGATAGTGATTTGATTTTCCTGAGAATGAAATGTACGAATCAGAATAGTTGGTATTTCATCTGTAGTTTGACTGAGAGTAGCTGCTTTTTTAATCAATGCATCAATTGCATTATTAATTAAATTTAGAAATACTTGATTTAAAGAGCGAGGATTACAAAAAATCTTAGGAATATTTCCGTACTCTTTAATCACTGAAATAGGTTTGCTATTACTAGCAGAAGCATTAAGCCGATGCTGCAAAATGACTAGTGTACTATCAATCCCTTGATGAATATCAGCTTTTTTATAGTCAGCTTCATTCAAACGTGAGAAATTTGAGAGCAATTCTACAATCTCCCCAATACGAGTAGTGCCAACCTGCATCGAGTTCAGTAGCTTTGGCAAGTCACTCTGGATAAAGTTCAGGTCGCTGTTAGCAAGAGCCTTGACTATTTTGACATCTGGATTTGGATACACAGAAGCATAAGTTGCTAGAAGGTTTAGTAAGTCATGGCTATACTGATGTAGATATTGTAAATTCCCATGAATAAAACTCACTGGATTATTAATTTCGTGGGCAACTCCAGCAACCATTGTTCCCAAAGCTAACATAGTTTCGCGTTGAATTAATTGCATTTGAGCTTGCTGAGTTTCTTGTAATTTAAATAAAGCTGACTCTGCATTTTCTTTTGCTGTGCGGTATTTTTCCTGTATTAGAAACAAGCGTTGCAGTGTAAGGTAGTAGATAGTAACACTGAAAAATACGAATAATGATCCGAAAAAGAAAACCATGCCAGTGAGCAATGGTATCCATTCAATCAGCCTCTCAATTGTTAAATAGATGCATAACAAATAACCACCAAGAAAAAAAATCATTAATAAAAACATGATTCTCCAACTCAGTTTCTCTGGTTCTGTCTTGAATAATTGGAGAATTTTTTGAGTCTTGACAATTGATAGTCCCATTATCCAAGCGCCAAGAGTAATCAGGATGATAATCAAAGATAGAACAATTGGAGAACTAAACATGGTATTGAGCCAAAATAGACGTAAAAACTGATAAATGGTCTATAAAATGTTGCTATATCTACGTTTTATCATTTTTTGTGTCACAATTATTTTGTGCATTCATGCGCTGCCTCTTTTCACTCTATAATTGCTTTTTGTCTAGAAAGCAGAAGCCAACATACTGTTGAGTTGAATCTCTTGTACTTTTGAGGCATTCCATGCTTTTCTAGACTGGGTAAGTGTTACCAATTAAAAATTATGCAAAATTGCCAAAAAGCTTAGTTTGTTAATTTGTAAAGTGTGCATAAATCTTATATCAATTCTTTATGAACACTCATAAAAAGCTGACTTTTTACGGTATCTGGAAAACCTCTCTCTAAATCTCTCTCAGAGAGACTTTGAAATTTTCCCCCTTCCCTCTCTTCTCTACGAGAGACTTCGCCAACGAGACGCTGCGCGAACGTAGGGAAGGGGGTTATGTTTTTCGTGGCTTTTCCACATAACGTGAAAAGTCAGGAGAGGTTGGGAGGGGTGAAAATAAATAATATACAGCTTCATATAGAATTGCTATTAGTCCTAGCAATGTTAGGCAAATGTCTCAGCGCCATTTTTAAGATAAAGGTAAAATATCCTTGAGCGATCGCAATTCAACTTTCACATCACGTTATCATCGGATATTGTGGAATTTCTGTGCGTAACTCGATAGCATCTATGACCGCCTCTCACTCCGAAACTCCATCTACCAAGCCCGATGCAAGTACTTTTATTTCTGACCATCAACAGGTGGATCGCAGTAAGCTAAGTCAAATGTACTTGCATTATGTCGAGACGAAGGATAAATATCCTCACGCCGTATTGCTGTATCGGGTAGGAGATTTCTTTGAATGCTATTTCCAAGATGCTGTAAAACTCGCGCAAGAATTGGAATTAGTCCTCACTAGCAAGCAAGCTGGGGAACAGGGACGGGTGGCGATGTCTGGTGTTCCGCATCATGCTTGGGAACGCTACGCGACGATGCTGGTAGAAAAAGGCTACGCGGTGGTAATTTGCGACCAAGTGGAAGATGCTTCTGAAGCTGCTGGGAGATTGGTGCGGCGAGAAGTAACGCGCATTCTGACACCCGGCACTTTGCTAGAAGAAGGAATGCTCAAATCCAGTCGCAATAATTACTTAGCAGCAGTGGTAATTGCCGCAAATCATTGGGGTTTAGCCTATGCAGACATCTCTACAGGGGAATTTCTTACTACTCAAGGTAGTGATTTAGAACATTTGACACAGGAATTAATGCGTTTGCAACCATCAGAGGTGCTGGTTCCGACAAATGCGCCCGATTTGGGTAGTTTGCTGCGTCCGGGAGAAAGTTCGCCCCATCTCCCCCAGTGTTTACCACCATCATTTTGTTATAGTTTACGATCGCAACTTCCATTTTCTCAAGGCGAAGCTAGACCTAGATTATTGCAGAAATTTAAGGTGCGATCGCTCGAAGGACTCGGTTGTGATCATCTTCCCCTCGCTGTTCGTGCCGCTGGTGGGCTTTTAGAATACTTGGAAGATACTCAAAAAGAAAACCCTGTCACCCTTCAAAGACTCCGCAGCTACACCGTCACCGACTACTTAATTGTTGACAATCAAACCCGCCGTAACTTGGAAATTACCCAAACCGTCCGGGATGGCACTTTTCACGGTTCCCTACTTTGGGCGTTAGATAAAACGAGTACAGCGATGGGTGGGCGGGCTTTGCGGCGGTGGTTATTGCAACCGCTACTTGATATTAAAGGTATTCGGTCGCGGCAAGATACCATCCAAGAATTGATGGAAAATACGCCCCTGCGTCAAGATTTGCGGCAGTTATTACGCCAAATTTATGATTTGGAACGCCTCACCGGAAGGGCGGGTTCTGGTACAGCTAATGCTAGAGATTTAGTAGCTTTGGCAGATTCCCTCTCACGCTTACCAGAATTATCCAATTTAGTAGTTGAAACGCGTTCTCCTTTCCTGAAAGCTTTGCAGAAAGTCCCAAGTGTGTTGGAAGAATTGGCACAAAAATTACACGCACATCTTGTAGAGTCACCACCCATACTAATTAAAGAAGGCGGATTAATTCGCCCTAGTGTAAATCCCCTGTTGGATGAAAGAAAGGCGACTGTAGAAGCAGACCAGCAGTGGATTGCCAACTTGGAAGTTGATGAAAGAGCTAAGACGGGAATTTCCACACTGAAGGTAGGATTTAACAAAACTTTTGGTTATTATATCAGTATTTCCCGCAGTAAAGCTGACCAAGTACCCGCTAATTATATCCGCAAGCAAACCCTGACCAATGAGGAACGTTACATCACCCCAGATTTGAAGGAACGAGAAGCCCGGATTTTGACGGCGCGAGATGATTTAAATCAGTTGGAATATGAGATTTTTACGGCGTTGCGGGAAGAGGTAGCACAAGAGGCGGAAGTAATTCGCAATTTATCTCGTGCAGTGGCGGCGGCGGATGTGTTGTGTGGTTTGGCTGAGTTGGCGGTGCATCAAGGTTACTGTCGTCCAGAAATGTTGTCAGGACGAGAGATAAATATTGTTGACGGCCGTCATCCGGTGGTGGAACAGTCTTTACCTGCGGGTTTCTTTGTGCCGAATTCGACGCAATTGGGGAGTAGGGAATCGGGAGTAGGCAGTAGTGAAGAAGAAATTCCCCCACTCCCCACTCCCCACTCCCAATTCCCTGACTTAATCATCCTCACCGGGCCAAACGCAAGTGGCAAAAGTTGTTATTTGCGTCAGGTGGGATTGATTCAGTTAATGGCGCAGATTGGTAGTTTTGTACCAGCGAGGTTTGCTAGATTGGGAATATGCGATCGCATTTTCACTCGTGTCGGTGCAGTAGATGACCTTGCAACTGGTCAATCTACCTTCATGGTGGAAATGAATGAAACGGCAAATATTCTCAACCATGCCACATCTAGATCGTTAGTATTATTAGATGAAATTGGTCGCGGTACAGCAACATTTGATGGTCTTTCCATAGCTTGGGCGGTGGCGGAATATATAGCAGTTGATATTCGGTCACGCACAATTTTTGCCACCCATTACCATGAGTTAAATGAACTGGCAAGTATTATACCGAATGTGGCTAACTATCAGGTGACGGTGAAAGAATTACCCGACCAAATTATCTTTTTGCACCAAGTTCAACCAGGAGGTGCTGATAAGTCTTATGGAATTGAAGCGGGAAGATTGGCGGGTTTACCAGCCGTAGTTATTCAACGCGCAAAACAAGTTATGGGGCAAATTGAAAAACACAGCAAGATTGCGATGGGACTACAAAATCTTGATGGTTAAGCAAGTTCGTAGTAAGGACTTTAGTCCTTATTTTCTAAGCACTAAAGTGCTTACTACAAACTGAGGTGTTAATTACTGCCGAAAAATTTCTACTTTTTGTAACACAACCTCTTGATTCGGACGATCTCTAGTTGTACGCACATTAGCGATCTTGCTGACTACATCTAAACCTTCGACAACTTCACCAAAAACACTGTGTTTGTTGTCAAGGTGAGGCGTTGGTGCTTCTGTAATGAACCATTGCGAACCATTAGTACCGCGTCCGGCATTAGCCATCGACAGGATACCTGCACCAGTATGTCTCAATTCAGGATGAAACTCATCCTCAAATTGATATCCTGGGCCACCAGTACCCCATCGGCTGGCTGTATCTAGATAACGACTTAGAGGATCGCCACACTGAATCATAAAATCAGGGATGACGCGGTGAAAACGAACCCCATCGTAAGCTGGAGTTCCCTTGCCAGATTCACCAGTTTTAGGGTCTTTCCAGTCGATTGTTCCGGTTGCTAGACCGACAAAGTTTTTGACGGTATTAGGAGTTCGTTCTTCCTCCAAACGAACTACAATTTCACCCAAGGAAGTAATTAAACGAGCGTGCAGCTTGCCATCACCGGGAATATTAATTTCTGGAAAGTTCATTAGATATCCTACTTTTAACAAGTGCCAGTATTTGAACTATATAAGTTTATCAGCATTCAAGTTACCGCCTTTAGACATAACAAAAAATCTGAAGTCAGGAAACTTGAGCCAACAAATATTTTATTCAGGCAAATTTATCGCTGGATTCCGGCTAAAGAATCCTCTAGGGACTAGCTTAAAGCCAACTCGGTGAACGGGCATCACCGGCCAATCTTCCGATCGCGGAATATGAGTTACGCCCATTGTGTACCACAGTACGATATCTTCACCCATCAAGGCTTCATCGTCTGCAATATATTTTGGTAAACCCTGTCCTGGTTGAGTTTGGTTGGGATAATCTCCCCCAGCATAAAGTTCAGTAGGATTATATTTTGTCACCCAGAGGTGATGAGTCGCAAATTCTGCCCGTTGACGGATGCTTGAGCCTTCCACAGGGAAAAATATCGAGTTTCCTTCAGGCATCAGCATATATCCTGGTGCAGCATCCAGAACATTCTTTTTGTCTGCGCTAACAATCATCCACTCTCGACTGCTTTTCATATCCAAATCGCGCACAGCAGCCGTTTCTTTGGCTAGCGGAGTTTCTGTAACTGCGATCGCATTTCCTAAAGGATTTTTCTCATCCATCGGCAAAGCTTTCACATTCATTTCCATCACAGAATTAGCCTGACCATCGACATCGAAATCTAGGCGATAGTTAAAAAAGTGTTGGTGATTTACTCCGAAGATATTCTTTGCAAGTAGCCGACCAGATGAATCATCGTCAGATTGCTTTTGGGAAGCCGTTCCCTGCGCCAATACGATACCCGTTAACTCATTTTGGACTTCCAAAGTCCCATCCTGGTGAAAGATCCAATTGATGCTGTAATCATAGTTATCAATGGCCGCATTCATCGTCATGATCAATTCTCGACTGCGACGGACATCATTACGCTGCGTACCATAGTCATAGTGCTTCCAGAGCATACCGTTATTTCGCTCGTATATGCCGATCGCTCCTGGCATCACATAAGGTTCTCCGTCGCCATTAGCAAACACAGCATCCAGCAAAAGACCATTTTCCGGAATTTCTTTACCTAACTGCATCGTGGTTGCTAGGGAACCAAAATTGTATTCCCCAACATCAAAGGCATTTCTGAATGACCAAGTGGGATTTGGATCACCGTAAGGCACTACCGTCTCTGATAGGCTAGCGCGGTACAGCACTGGTCTGATATTTTCCCCATCGCTGTGTGTCACTTGGTACAACACCAATCCACTGCGGGGATGCATTACATAACGAAATTTCCAACCTTGCCAGCTAATTTCATTGTCTTTGATCTGGAAACTTGCACCATTTGGTTGGAGAATTTTTAATGCTTTAAGTGGTGAAAGTAATTTACCCAAGGATTTTACATCATAGTTCCAGTTCTCTTGAGAAAAAGGAACTATCCCTCTATCCACGAAACTAGAAATTTTACCTGTGTTCAAATTAACGGTTGCCAGAATTCCTTCAATTGGACTGCCGTAAGAATTCCAGTGTTCGCCCTTGTAGTAAAATAAGCCCCGACAAAGACGGTTTCCTGCTGCTTCTTCCTGTTTACTCAGGATTCCGGGGGCCCAACAACTAATTTTGACTTGGTTGAAGTCTGTAATTCCCCGTTTTTGCATCGCTGTTTGCCATCGGGGATCGGATTTAAAAGCTTCAGTTGCCAATTGATATTCTGAAGCGACGATCGCAGGTTGAACAGAGGGTATTTCTTTCCAAGAACTTAAGGTTTTGCTTGTCAGGTCAACGACACCCTCATAAGTTTTGTTTTGCGATCGCTCATAGACTACCAAAAAAGCTTTTCTCTGGAAAACTTTACCAGGTGTAAAATTTAGAACTTCTTCTTTATCTGGTTCTTGTAAAGCAATAAGTGGAAAAGCTGCCATTTCGCTCAAAGTTTTTTCTCTTTGGATGACCGAAACAGCTGTATTAATTTCTGACTCAGTTAGCGAAGTGAGAGGATGGGAAATAGAAGGCTGTTGAGCCGTCAATGTTTCTATTAATCCGATTGAGATAGAAATGATGGAAATGATCGCAATAGATAGCCATAAAAAACGCTTTAGCCGCTTAATCATCTTTTACATTTTTACAAAAGACTTATAGTTATCTATTTCCAAGCCTAAGATTGAAAACCGATAAATTAAGAGGCTAAAGCTAAATTAATTTGTTAATCGTTGGGGACTGGGGACTGGGGAAGAGTTTTTCTAAAATTCAATTCCCAATCCCCAATTCCCAATATCCAATTTACGCAGAAACCAAACGGCGTAAAGACTCAGCACGACGTTTAGCAATAGGGTTATTTGGAGCTAATTTGAGTGCTTCTTCGTAACTTTGTAACGCCTGAGTAGTTAATTTTTTCTTTTCGTAGGCGTGACCGAGATTATTCAATCCTGTTACGTAGTCAGGTTTAGCTTTGAGAGCTTCTTTATACTGACGAATTGCTAAGTCATATTGCTCTTGGGTAAAATAAATATAGCCCAGCCCGTTGTAAATGGGGGCAATATCTTCTTCTTCCTCTTCTTCAGCAGCTTTGAGAGCTTTTTGAAATAGCGCGGTCGCTTGAGAATACATTTTTTTTTCTGAATAAATACTGGCTAACTCATAATATTCTTGAGTCGTACCCTTTTCTTTCTCTAACTTCTTTCGCAACCTTGCAAAAGCGCCTTCAATCTTGCGAGTTTTGAAAATCTGGCGAAAAACACTCACGGCTGCAATTGTGAGTATAACCACCAAAATTGAGAGATAAACAACGGCTAGACTGTTATCCATTGCTGCAAATACAAATATTATAAAGTTTGTTATTTGTCATTTGTCATTTGTCCTTTGTTATTCGCTAATGACCAATGACCAATGACCAATGACTAATGACCAATGACAAATTTACGGTAAACCCCAATATTGAGAGCGTTGCTGGAGCCAACCTTCTTCTAAATAACGAGCGATCGCTTGATTCACATTTCGTCTAAACTCATCGTACTGCAATCCCTTGGGCATTACTACAGACAATGGTTCAGTTGATAGCTTAGTTGGCAGTAGCCGATATTGAGGATATTGTTGCACCCAACCGCTTAGAACGCTAGCATCTGCGGCAAAGGCGGCGGCGGCATTATTTTCTATTTGCTCTCGCGCTTCTTGATATGAATTCACTCCTACTAACTCGGCATTTGGCACATAGTACCGCACTTGAGCAATAGTGCTGGAGTTGTTGAGTACGGCAATTTTTTGTTTTGCCAAATCACTCAATTTCTGTACAGAGGCATCTTTTGTAACTAATACAGTGCCATCCAAATAGTAGGGAACACTGAAACTAACTATGCGGCTGCGAGATTCGGTTGCGGTGACTCTAGCGATCGCAAAATCAACTTTCTTGTCTAAGACTACAGATAGGCGATCGCGATTCGCTACAGGTTTTAATCTGATAGCCTCGGCTTTACCAACCAAGTCAGTTGCCAAACGCTTTGCCAAGTCAATTTCTAAGCCTTGCAAATCTCCGTTGGCATCTTTAAATCCCAAGGGACGCAAGTTATCTTTCACGGCAATATTTAAATATCCCCGCTGCTGAATTTCTGACATTTCGGCAGCAGATGCAGTTAATCCCGTCCCCACTATGGAAAAGCAAAAAATCAAAAAAATAGTGGCGGATAATACCAGATGTAACCGAGTAATTACTTGCCATCTGTTACATCTGTTATACATCCCTTACCACCTTTATCCTTTAGCTTGGTTTGCTAGTTCAGCAACTTTGCCGAAGCTAGCTGGATCGAGGACTGCCAATTGCGCCAACATCTTGCGATTTAGTTGGATATCAGCTTTTTTCAAGTTACCGATCAACTGGCTGTAGCTCAAGCCGTGTTGCCTGGAAGCAGCGTTGATGCGGGTGATCCAGAGGCGACGAAAATCGCGCTTTTTCTTTTTGCGATCGCGGTAGGCACTCCGTAGCGCCTTCATCACTTGTTGGTTGGCAGTTCTAAACAGAGTTGAATGGGAACCGCGAAAACCTTTAGCTAGTTTGAGAATTTTATTGCGGCGCTTCCGAGCTACATTACCGCGTTTTACCCGAGTCATATCTTAATTTCCTAAAATACTTACAAATATGGGAGCATCAAGCGAACGTTAAGTTCATCACGTTCATGTACAAGCGCACTTTGGCGCATACCACGCTTTTTGTCAGAAGATTTGTGTTCTAAAAGGTGGCTTTTGAACGCTTTACGACGGACGATTTTACCGGTGCCGGTGGCACGGAATCGCTTTGCCGCAGCTTTACGAGTCTTTAGTTTAGGCATGGGTCTAGCTTTGATTCGACACGATCCATTATTATATACTATTAAAATTGCTATAACTGCAATTAAGTAAAGGATTTAATCAATCGCGATCGCTATTCAGGAGTCAGAATTCAGGAGTTAGAATTCAGGAGTCAGAATTTTGTACAAATGGTGGATACCGTAGCATAAAGCCTCTCTTCTCCTTTGGAGACGCTAGCGCGTAGCTTGCTTCTCCGTAGGAGTACGCTTAGAGTAAGTCCGCGATCGCCTGAATAATCGGGTTTAAAATCTCACCAAATCGTAGATTTGATGTTACAACAATTCCCTGGCGAGTCTGAATACCCGACTGCTAGCGCAAACGTCTTGATTCAGAATTCAGAATTCTGAATTCTGAATTCTGCATTCTTCTTCAATAACTTTTTCCAGTGGCGCTAACTTTAGGATCTAAAACAATTTGCGAACCGGATTTATTCACATGGTAAGTCCAAGATTGCTCTTTAACCTTGACAATCACTTCCCAGCCTTCAACGGGGTCGTACTGCTGGGTGCAAACTTCGCCAAAGTTGAATTGGCAAGGGTTTCCAAAAGTTTTTGATGTAGCTTGAGTGATTTTTAAATCAGCAATTCCCACCCCAGAACGCTTTGAGGCATCGCTTAAAACTGCATCTGCGATCGCTTTCGGCAATATCTGTAAAGCACTCACTTGCGGATCTAAAACGATTTGCTTTCCAGATTTATCTACACGGTAAGTCCACGAATCTTTGCGGACTCTGACAACTACTTCCCAGCCTTCAACGGGGTTATATTCCCTAGTACAAATTTCTCCAAAATTGAACTCACAAGGATTACCAAAGGTTTTCGATGTGACTTGAGTAATCCGTAATTGCCGTTTAGGTATGCCGGAACGCTTGGACGCATCCTGTAAAATTTTATTAGCGATCGCCTTCGGTAACTTATTTCCTTGCGATTGGGGTCTTTGGGACAATTGAGTACTGTCTGGGCGAGGAATAGCCCCAGCGAAGTTGTTTTCAGCAAGCCCAAACCCACAAGAGAGCAAGCTTGTCAACGCCAGCGTCAATAAAACTCCTCTGGGTGACTGAAAGGTGCTTTTGAGTACAGCAGATACTTTGATGATTGATTTCATATATTTTTTTAAATTGAACAGTTTGTTTGACGTTGCACTCTCAATTCAGTTTCTTTGTAACAAGTGGGGACAAGGGGAACACCAAAGATTTCTTCCCAATGCCCAATGCCCCATGCCCAATGCCCAATGCCCCATGCCCCATGCCCAATCCCTATTTGATCATTGCCGCTAAATTCATCACACATTCAGGAAACTGGCGTTTTAATGCCGGAAACACCGGACAAGGCGCTTGTTCTTGTAAATTATCTGGTTTACTCCAAGTAAAGGGCGCTTTCTGTGCCGCAGACATCCACAACAGAAGTTTCGCTCGTGTCATCGCAACATAGAGTAAACGATATTCTTCAGATGTTTTCAAATTCTTTGCCACCTCCCATGCCTGACTAACATCCGGTATGGTAGATTCTTCGTGGAGAGTAGCGCGAATTTGAGCGCGGGCTACTTCTGATAAGGTAAAGTCGCCTAAAAATTGACTTTGGGGAGGAACCCAAAATCTACCAGGAATCAAGTTTTCGTGGAGAAAGGGAAGAAACACATAGTCCCAATCCAGCCCTTTGGCTTTGTGCATGGTAATAATTGTCAGTTGACCGCGACGAGTGTAACGTTCTTCTGAATCTTCGGTTTCCACTGGTTCAAACCGTTCAGAACTGACGATTTCACTTAAGGCTGAAAGCATCCCACTCATTGAACTATTGCCAGCTATCTGCTGGTTAACCCGTTCTGCGAGTTTGTCAGCAGTTGCCAATTCTGCTTGGTCGTAATTTAAGGTCAAGGCGAGAAAGGAAATTAGCTGATAAAGAGGCAGTTCTAAGCGGGCGCGAAGTAAATTGCGACACAAACGAGCAGCTTTTTGTACTGTTTCTGATTGGGGTGCTGCTAGTGGACTAGGATACAAAAATTCTTCTGGTAGACTAGCAAGGGCGTTGAGGTCTTGGGTAGGAATTAATTGGCGCTGTACTAAAGCTTCTAGGGCGGCTTTGAGATAATCGGGGGAGTGGGGGCGATCGCAAAATTGCAGTAATGCCAAAATTTCTTGGGGGACATGGGAACGGCGATCGCGTTCTCCCACATCGTAAAGTGTAATATTATGCTCTTTGCACACAGGTGCTAAAGCCTCTCCTAGCCAGCGTCCTTGGCGATTTTCTCTGACTAAAATCGCTGCACTATTTTTTGTTGGGTCTTCGCCAAATAACTCAATCACCCTTTGAGATAACAATTCAACGGTCTGATGAATATCACGCGGTGTATAAAGTTCTAAACCTCGTCCTACTGGTGCGGGGTTGGCGTTAGTTTGCGGATCACCAGCATTAACAGGGCGAATTGTCTGCAAGCGAAATGGGACTTGTCGATTGTCAGGAATCTGTTGTCCATTATTGGTTTTTGCTAACCACTGATTATTAATCCATGTGAGGGCAAAGTTAGCAGCTTCAATGATAATTCTAGTACTGCGACCAGCTTGATCCATCGTTGCCAATCGTTCGATGCGATCGCACTCTTCGCAAAATTGTCGAAAATAAATCGGATCGGCTGGAGTAAAGGTAGAGTTAATCGCCTGGTTAGGGTCGCCAACTCGAACTAAGTTGAGTGGGGAGTTAGGAGAGACGCGATGAATCGCGTCTGTACAAGAGTCACCAGTAGAGACGCGATGAATCGCGTCTGTTAGGAGTGAAGAATTATCCGCATCACTCGCCAAAATTTCTAATAACTGCGTCTGAAGCGGGCTAGAATCTTGGGCTTCGTCTTCAAAAACGGCGAATACTTGATTTTGCTCAATGCGACGGGCGCTGTCATTTTCTAAAACGCGCAGTGCGGCTAAAATCATATCGTCGTAATCAATGAAGTCACGCGATCGCATTAAGTTTTGATATTGCTCATACAATCCCGCCGCTACACTCAAAATTGCATATTCGTCTGTGGTTTGTTTACTCCACTCCCGCAACAATTCTGGCGATATTCCAGAACTTTTGGCTTCATGAATTACTGTATTAGCTAATTCTGGCAAGACTTCTGTTCGCAGCACCGATTGGCGACGTAACCTTTCTGTCTCTTCTCCATCAAATTGATAACCTTCTAATAACCGCAAATATCTATCTTGATTATTTCCAATCCATTGTTCTACAGCAGTTCTGATAAAACGGTGACTTTGGGTTGGTGTAATTAATGTGACATTTTCTAACTGCAAACCCGACAAATCAGAATGGCGGCTGGCAATGTTCAATGCTAGACCATGTAAGGTATAGACAAAAAAGCCCATCTGAGGTAGAGATAAATCATCTCGTAAGAATTTACGAATTTTGGCTTTAATATTGGCAGCAGCAGAGCGAGTAAAAGTAACGACTACCAATTGACGGCGCGAGGATGAACGTTCATATTGACGGGCGATCGCGATCGCAGCTGCCGCAGCCATACCCGTAGATTTTCCTGCACCAGGAACGGCGGAGATAGCCAAAGGGCCAGATTGCCAGTCAGCCATTTGCTGTTGTCCAGGGCGTAAACTGTTGCGGATTGCGAGAATTTTCTCTTTTAAAGAAGGAACTGGCGATCGCTCAGACAATTCTGAGTCAAGTAATTCTTGAACAACAGGAATAGTAAATTTAGAGTCGGACATATAAAATTTGAGATTTGAGATTTTGGATTTAATTCAAAAATCACATACATAAATAATTTTAGGTGATTATTAATCTCAAATTACTAAATTGTTGATAGTAGTCTGTCTAGTTTTATTGGATTAGTAAGTTATTTCGTAGTTAGAAGTTCAGGCATTATTTTTTAACTACTAAGAGGTTGTTTGAAAAGTATTTAGCTGTGATTTTAGGCACTTCTAGATCCCCCCTAACCCACGCCAGTCGCTCCACTTGGGGAGACCCCAAGACCGCGCTGGCTCCCCTTAAAAAGGGGGGAACCGGAATCAAAGTCCCCCTTTTTAAGGGGAGCCACTGCGTTGGGCGGGTTCCCCGACTTGAAGCACGTGGCGTGGATTTAGGGGGATCTAGAACGTTTTGCTACCAAGAAGAGGACTTTTCAAACAACCTCTAAAGTGCTTACTACAAACCCTGAAAAAAATTTTGTAAATATTCGATTACAGTAATTCATCAGGGAAAACATTTTCCAAAAGCCTGAAGTAAACGTAACGATCCTCGAACGCGGATCTTCCTCCTGATTAGCGCCCAAACAATATTCTGTTCCTTGGCTAGAAACTGAAGCCAGGTGTAGCTGTCGGCAGAAATGTGAATATTGGCTGTTCCAATATGACTATTTTCCACCTGAATTGTCTTATCTTTAATTATGACTGTCGCCTGACATTGTTCCTTCCCAGTGAATGTGAAGTGGTAAATAGCATCCAGTCCTACTGATTGATTCCTTTGAAATACCAGAGGCAACCCGGAAAGAAACCCTTGAATAGAATTAGGGCGAAGGCTGTTGCTAACTTGCTTAACTTTTTTGTGTGGAAATCTTCTCGCTACGTAGTCTTGGGCATCGGAACCTGGAACAACATAAATAGTTTCTTCTTTATCTTGTAAGGGTCGGACTACTTCTTTAACAAAGCCTTTCTTATTCCTCAAAAATTGACCAATTACATCTTCCCCAGCTGGACAAGCAGCTACACAATAAGCTGCTTTATAGTTTGATTTGAAAGCAAGACTCTGCCACATTGATGCTGATTCCGAATCATTCACTTTTTGACGGTAGTCATGGGCACTTTTACTTTCGGCAATATCTTCTACCCAATCGGTGAATCCTCCCAAAAACTCTCGATAATTGTGAGTGTAACAAGCTGAGAAGTTGAAATGTCCATCACCACCAATAGCTCCTACTGGACAAGCTACTACACATAATTTGCACTCCAGGCAGGGGTTATAGTCAATTGGTTTGTTATATTTAGTTACTTCAGCTTCGATCAAAATCGTCCCAAGTAAAATAAAGTTGCCAAATTTGGGATGAATAACGTTGCGGTGAATCCCCATGTGACCTAAACCTGCGGCTACAGCTACAGGTTTGTGGGAAACAACCCAAATTTTCCCTGGAAAGCGATCCATTTCCATTGGAAAACCCATTGCTGGATTTAAAGCTCGAATTCCTTTTTGTTCAAGGGTAGCAACAATCTCATGAGCAATTTGGTTGACTTCATCGCCTGTAGTGTGAAATTCTACGTTAGCTAGCGATCGCTCTGAACTACGAACATTCTCCCGATTCATGCGACACACAAAACTAACTAGTGTCTTCGTCGGTGGAAAAGCTACAAGAATATCCTGGCGTTGAGCAGCAATCTCTGGGCGATCAATCTCTACAAAGCCAACATCATCCGCTCCTAGCTCCAAGCACAGACTACGTAGCCAATCAGCATCTAAAGGAGAAGCGATCGTGGAATCATCGATAGTCCTTTGCTCGCGATACTGTCTGACAGTTGGATGATCGTCAAATTTAGACATAGAGGTTTCCTAATTCAGAAATATGTGTATATACACCTTTTTGGAAAAAAAAATTAGCCTTTATGCAGCAAGGATACAGTATCAGACAAACCTGATAACAAAGTACTCCATCGTTCTTGCCCTAATTGTTCTAATACACGAGTTTGGGCTACCTCCCATAAAGGTAAAGCCTCGGACAAAGCGGCTTGTCCTTTATCAGTTAAACTGATCACCCGCATCCGTTGATCCTGTCCTGGCTGAATCTGGAGCAATCCCTGCTTTTCTAGTGGTTTGAGGTTACGTGTCAGAGTGGTTCGATCCATAACTAATTCTTGAGCTAGGCGCGTGATTGTTACTGAGCCAGCTAAGTTGATTGCAGTCAGCAAGGTAAACTGGTTAGCCAAAACCCCACTTGGTTGCAAAATCTCATCAAAAAGTTGTGTAACTGTGCGAGATGCTTTGCGGAGATTAAAACAGGTACAGGTAGCTGCAACTTTTTTAAGTAGAGCTAATTGAGTAGTTTGGTCTTGCATAAATTAAGTGTATATACACTTAATTATCCTGTCAAGCACTAAGTACAACATTTCATTAATTCGTAGCGAATCCTCTGTGTACCTCTGCGCTTACCTTTGCGCCCCTTTGCGTTTAAATTTCAACCCTCAATTTCCTATGAATTTACGCAAAGCTGTACTAAGACGGCGATCTAAGCGTTTCTGCTAGAAATAAAATTAATAATCCCCCGACAAAACAAACTTTGCTTGGTTCATTTGCTCTCTAAGTCGGAGGATTATTAAGGAATCTCAAAACGAAATGTCAATAAACAGGGAGTAGGGAATAGGGAGTAGAGAGTAGGGAAGACGGCATTGGTCGGGGCTTGAAACCACAGGCCTTTGCTATCGTCTTGAAAGACGGGGCTTGTAACGAAGCTGGTTGTTGGGGCTAGTTTTTCCCCTACTCCCTACTCCCTACTCCCTACTCCCGCCCCAACGGGGCTTGGTCACCCGCCAGGGAATAAATTTTCAAGCTAATAGCTTAAGTCTGCTGAAGTAGACTGGAGATTTTTGGCGATATTTAGTCATCTTCAGATGACTTTATCTATGAGGCGGGAATTTCAATTTCCGACGGACGAGTTGTTTCGCGTTAAGTTGACACCAATATAATGTGGATTGCACCTACGCAACTTCAACTGAACATTGATGAACTGCCGATAAAAGCTAGAAATACCGGGGCAAATTGTACAGAAAATGACTTTTACACTAGTTCTTTGATAGTTTGCCGTTCATCCACAGTTGATTCACTAAAAACAGCTACATACAACCATCCGGCTAAAATCGCCCCCAAAATCGGAGCTATCCAGAACAGCCAGACTTGCGAAAAAAGTTTTACACCTGCAAATATAGCAACTCCCGTACTACGGGCGGGATTAACCGAGGTGTTGGTTACAGGAATGCTAATTAAGTGAATCAAGGTGAGTCCAAAACCAATTGCTAATGGTGCAAATCCTTTAGGAGCGCGGCTATCAGTCACACCCAGAATAATTAGCAGAAACATGAAAGTCATTACAACTTCTGTAATAAGGCAAGAAAATAGCGTGTAACCACCTGGAGAATGAGTACCGTAACCGTTGGTAGCCAATGGGTTGGAGCCACTTAGGGTAAATCCAGTTTTGCCGCTAGCAATCAGGTAGATAATGCCCGCAGCAACAACTGCACCGATTACTTGAGAGACGATGTAAGGTAGTAAGTCAGAGGCCGGAAAGCGCCTACCTGCCCACAATCCAAAAGAAACAGCTGGATTGAAATGCCCACCAGAAATATGACCAAGAGCATAAGCTCCGGTGAGGACGGTAAGCCCAAACGCCAAAGATACACCGACTAATCCAATACCCAATGGAAAAGAAGTATTTTCACTGATTTTTGCAGCATCCGCTGTATAGGCTGCGGCTAGAACAGCGCTACCACAACCACCTAAAACAAGCCAGAATGTACCAATAAATTCAGCCAAGCAACGTTTAGTGAGAGACATTTTCGGAAAACTCCTTGTTCAGCTACAAACGAGCGATCGCTATGTTGGGCAATGCTTGAGTTATTAATTTCAACAGGAAATGCATCGTGTTTGTTTCGTTATCAAACTAAATCGAAACAATAGGAAATTGTTTTTAATTCAATAATTGGGGTGATAAAATATGAAGATAGCGGAAAAGCGAAAATAACAAAAAAAATACTTAATTTCTTAAGAATTTTGCTTCCCTGATATATTGATTTATTAAGATTCTTGTTCTAGCTAATATAATCTTCAAGACTCCCACACCTTGCGGGTGCGGGAGTCTAAAAATTGAATCAATAGGGTTCGGTTAAGGTTTTTTGATGAAAATTATAAATCGCAAAGACGCGATAAATCGCCGTCAAGACAAAGGACTGAATGCTTGTAAAGACAGCGATTCATCGCGTCTCTTTCCTTAACCGAACAGTATTGAAAATTGAATTTATTCGTCAATCTGCCAGGAATCTTTAGTTAATTCTTCATCCAGAATTTTCTTAGGACGCACAATAATGATAATTTGTCCTAATAAAGGAATTTCTGGTTCAGTTTCAAACCACTGAAAATCTAATTCACCACCATTTTCAACAACAAAGTAGCTGGAGGCATCCCATTCTCGTTGGGCACGATCTATCACTACTACGACTGGCCCTATTTGGCTTTGAGTTTGGATGGGGAAGCGATCGCTATTCGCTAAAATCACAACTGGATCTTCTGCCGCCAACAGCACTTGCCAACCTGGTAAGGGAACCCAAGCTTGCTCTCCAGAAAACTTGACCATACGAAATGGTTCAATTTCTGTGAGTATAGGCACAGCTTGTAAGTCTTGGCGTGACAATGGCAACTCACCGACTACAGGCAAGATTCGGGGTAATTGTTCTTCAAACTCCAGGCGGTAAAAGGGTAAAATTGGCGCTGGACGTTGGGGAACAGTAGTAAAATCAGTCAGTAGTTGTTCAATTTTTTGCCTTGCTGCTGGCGTGTGAGCAAAACGCAAACCTTTGGCAATTAGGCGCGATCGTTGTTGTAAATCTGCATTTTGGCGTGCCAGTTTCCAAACTTGATGAGCAACAGCATCCCCAGGATGGGCAGAAAACCCTTCTGGTAAACTGCGGTAATAAGAGAACTCTTTCAGGGCTTTGGCTATTTCCCGTGCCTCATCGGCATCAACATTGTGAACGAAGATGAGTTCGGCGGCGGCGGCGCGTTCTTCTTGGGTGAGCAAACGCAGTTCGTATAAAACATCACTTCCACGTGTGGCGTAGTGCGATCGCGTTGCTTCCGATACTCCAAACTTTTCCAAAGAATTGTAAACTTGAGAACCAACAACCACCTGATTTTGTTGAATTGGCTCAAATCCAGTCGCCTCAAAAATGTCTTGGGGATTGTAACCGGCTTTTAGCAACGAGGCGATCGCCGTTCCCCATTCCACCCAGTTGCCTTGTTTTTGCCTCAGCCTTCGCAGTAACTCTTGTGCTACATCGTTAGTAGCATTGTCTTCGGGATTCTGAGCGTTGGGTGGTAGATCAGTCATAATCGGAGTGCGAACTTCAACTTGAGAGGTTGGTTAATACCTCATGAGCAAGTCTTATTCTAATCTATGAACTACCCCAGACAGACTGCCTTAAGTTCATCTGTGGAAACTTACAGCAGTTTTCTTTGACATGAAGTACAAAGCTACGGGTTTTGAGGCAGGAGGTGGGAGATAGGAAGCAGAAAGAAAGAATTCCGCAGCAAATTTACTCTGTAGCGCCCACTATTAGCGTTTTAAAATATGCAAAATAACTCCGTATAAACCCTTGGCAATTTTCGGCTATTCTCAACTAAACTTGGTATGGAATATAACAAGAGAGTAAATATTTAAAGGAAATATCTTATGGATAATCCCAGTGTTGAAATTGATAAAGTCCAATATCAAGTAATGACTCTCGAACGACCAAAAAAGCTGAAAATCCTGGTAGTTGACGATGAGCCAGATAATCTCGATCTGCTTTATCGCACATTTCGACGCGACTTTAATGTTCTAAAAGCTGATAGTGGAGTGAACGCCCTACAAGTTTTGGCAACAGAAGGGGAGGTAGCGGTAATTATCTCCGATCAACGGATGCCAGAGATGAAAGGGACTGAGTTTCTCAGTAAGACTGTACCTCAGTTTCCCGATACGGTGAGAATAATTCTCACTGGATTTACTGATATTGAAGACTTGGTAGAAGCGATTAATGCGGGGCAAGTCTACAAATATATCACCAAGCCTTGGGACCCAGGGGAACTGAAGGCAGTGGTGCAAAGAGCAGCAGAAACTTACGACTTGCTCAAGCAACGTACAGAAGAATTACGCCGCGCTCATGCTCAAATGGCGCTGCTGAGTGTTTTGGTACAGGTAACTCAAGCTGCTTCTAGCTTAGAGGAAACACTTGCTCCCATTGCTAGGGCTGTGAGTGAGACTTTTGGGGCAGAAGGCTGTATTTTACAACTTACAGATGGAAATACTCTGGTTGCGACTCAAGGAACTTACAGCGAAACAGGTACAATAGAAAATTGGTTATCTGAAGACCCGCTAACAAAAGAAGCGATCGCCACTGGGCAAATCCAAGTTTCCTTAAATGTAGTTAAAGACACTAAATTAGTTGATGCTATTCACTACCAAAATACGGGTGTGCAAGCACATTTAGTGATCCCGATTAGCTACCGGAACGAACTTTTGGGCGTATTATCACTACAGTGGAAGCAACCCTGCACTTTGCGGGAAGATGAATTAACCCTAATTAATTTATCAGCGCAACTGGTAGCGATCGCTCTCACTAGTAGCCGCTCTCATTAAACCATTGTGTAATTGTCATTAGTCATTAGTCAAAAACCAATGCCCAATGCCCAATGCCCAATGCCCCATGCCCAATGACCAATGACTAATGACTAACGAAATTAAGTCCATTTTTAACCGTATTGCTCCAGTTTATGACCAGTTGAACGATTGGTTGAGTCTGGGACAGCATCGAATCTGGAAGGAAATGGCAGTAAAATGGAGTGCAGCTCAACCGGGCGATACTGCATTAGATTTGTGTTGCGGTAGCGGTGATTTAGCCTTACGTTTGGCGAGGCGCGTGGGAGCGACAGGTAAGGTGTATGGAGTAGATTTTTCCCCAAACCTGCTAGAAACTGCTAAAGAACGTTCCCAAAAGCAGTATCCCCAACCTGCGGTCGCCTGGGTAGAAGCCGATGTGCTAAATTTACCCTTTGAAGATAACCAATTTGATGCCGCAACAATGGGCTATGGTTTAAGGAATGTTAAAGATATTCCTCGCAGTCTCCAAGAGTTACACCGCGTTTTGAAGCCGGGTGCTAAAGCTGCAATTTTAGACTTTCATCGACCGAGCAATCCTCAGCTACGTGCTTTTCAGCAGTTGTATCTGGACGGTTTCGTAGTGCCAGTTGCCAATTATTTAGGCTTAAAAGAAGAATATGCTTACATCAGTCCCAGCTTAGACCGTTTTCCCATCGGCAAAGAGCAAATAGAGTTAGCTCATCAAGTTGGTTTTGCTATTGCCACACACTACCCCATTGTGAACGGTATGATGGGAATGCTGGTAGTCAGCAAATTTTAGATTTGGGATTTTGGATTGGGGACTGCGGAATCGGTAATGGCTAATGGAAAATCGTTAGTAGTTAGTGGAAAAATAAATCATAACTAATAACCGCCAATTACCAATCCCCAATCCCTAATTTCTAATCTAGAATCCAAAATCCAAAATCCAAAATCCAAAATCCTGTGGACTGGTTTCATCTTTGGTTTTATGTGGCTCCCCCGGTACTGGGTGGAATTATTGGCTATTTCACAAACGATATAGCCATTAAAATGTTGTTCCGTCCTTACCGAGCAATTTATATTGCTGGACGAAGAGTACCCTTCACCCCTGGATTGATTCCCCGCAACCAGGAACGTCTGGCTAAGAACATTTCCAATACAATCATGGGGTCACTGCTGACACCACAAGAGTTGCAAAATCTGGCCCGACGCTTGTTGCAGACAGAACGCGTGCAAGCAGCAATTATCTGGTTGTTGCGGCTGGCAATTGAACAAATCAAAACAGATAAAAACCAGAAAAGTACCAAAATTGTAGCCGGAATTTTGCGGGATTTACTAGGGGAATCCTTACCACGGTTACTCAAGGTTTTGGCGCGACGTGAAGACTTTTTAGAAGCGCAAATAAATCAGATTTTTGACCAGATATTGCTGGAATTTCAACTGAGTGAAGAACAAGCCACGCGGCTTGTTGATTGGTTGTTGGAGGTAGTTTTACCACCGGATCTGCTGCGCCAAGCGATAGTTGATTTTTTGACCGATCGCACGATTCAAATTATTGATGAAGGATTCCGCGAAAAAACCAGTGGGACTTATTGGGTAGTAGCAAATTTGTTTGGCTTACGTAACACTCTTACACGGCTACGGACTTTTTGCTTGGATGAAAAGGAGGCTACCAATACTCGCTTGCAGGAATTGACTCAAGAATTGCAGGTGCGCGATCGCATTCGGAAATTCTTGCAAAATTTATCATTACAAAACTTGCCAATTGGTACGGTGCGCCAACTAAGAAAAACCACCCGCGAAAGTGTCCGTCATTACCTGCAAAACAGTGGTAGCGATTTTTTACAAGGATTAACTGATTCTGTTGATTGGGAAAATATTGCTGTAGTACTGCTGAATCGCCTTAGTACTTCACCAGTTGTCAATACTTCTTTAGAAGTAATGAGTCAAGAATTGGCTCTAATTTTAGAGAAATATTTGGAAAAAGATTTAGAAGCAATTGTGGCACAGGTAATTCCAATTTTGTCAATAGATGAAGTGATAGTTGACCGTGTGAAATCAACTTCACCAGCTGATTTAGAAAATGCGATTGAGGGAATTGTCAAAAATGAATTGCAGGCAATTGTGACTTTAGGTGGTGTCCTGGGTTTTGTTATAGGGTTATTGCAGACAGTGTTTTTAATATTAAGTCAATCTTAATTGTCTGTTTTTGTCTGTAAATTTATCAAATTATAGTGAGAAATTACTTATATTTTGAAGCAACTGAAATTGAGCGATCGCCTTCTGAGAAAAGGTGTAAATAAGAAGCGATCGCGATCGTTTTTATTCAGAGCCACCCTAATTTATTCGCAGCGTAATAATTACGAATTACGAATTACGAATTACGAATTACATTGACTCACTCTCTATCTCTGTTTGCAACAACTGTACATCTTCAATTGATAACCCAGTTAATTTTGCCACTTCCTCTAAAGTAATTTGGCTTTTGAGCAGATTCACCGCAACCCGCCGAATCCCCTCTTGTAAGCCTTCGGCTCTACCTTTGGCTTTAGCTTCAGCCTCAATCTCTTGATAAATTACAGATTCGCGCATATTGTCTCTCCGTAATACTCTTTGAATGAACCCTTTCTCTAATACTAGACCAGCTAGAATTGATGTTGCAGCTGCCACATTATTCTGCAACCGTTGGTCAGGAATTTCTGTAATTTCCTGTGCTACTTGCTGCAACACACTTTCACGGTCATCTGTCCCACCCAACACCGCGAATGGAAGTAAACCTGGATAGTTCAAAAATACTGCTGTCGGCTGTTCCCATAACTGTTTAAATAATTAAATATCATCTTATGCTAACTATTATTGGTTGCGGAAATCTCAATCGCAGTGACGACGCAGTAGGTGTAATCATCGCCCAACGCTTACAAAAATATCTAGCTGAAAACCCTCACCCTGATGTGCGAGTTTATGACTGTGGCACCGCAGGGATGGAAGTAATGTTTCAAGCTAGAGGTAGTAAACAATTAGTAATTATTGATGCAAGTTCAACTGGTTCTGAACCTGGTGCTGTGTTTAAAGTTCCAGGAAAAGAACTGGAAGCTTTGCCCGAACCTAGTTATAACTTGCACGATTTTCGTTGGGATAATGCTTTAGCCGCCGGACGGAAAATCTTTCAAAATGACTTTCCCGAAGATGTGACAGTTTATTTAATTGAGGCGGCAAATCTTAGTTTGGGACTAGAGTTAAGTCCTGCTATTAAACATTCTGCTGATTTGGTTTTTGAAGAGGTAGCTGCACTTATCAAACAGAATATTAACTAATCCAAAATCCAAAATCCAAAATCCAAAATTTAATTATGCCCAATCCCGATAAACAGAAAGTTCATCTACCCTCATTTCAAAAGGTATACCTTGACTTTCTGGGGGACAAACACGGATTTTCGCACTGCTGACAATTCCGTAGAGTAATGTCCCCATTGGCACAATTTTTTGTAAAATACGCCAATTAGTAACCTGATCGGGACATTCAATTACCAATGTTAGAGCATTAGCATGGGTTGTCACATACCACCGGCAATCAGATAGAAGATTTTGAATCGTGCGATCGCAAGCGTCATAAAAGTATCTGCTAATAGAATACTCTAGTTGCTGCCGCAGTATAATATCCGCAGATGTCGGTTGCATAGGATGTGAGTCATCACCATTTAAGTAATACATCTTTCTAGCCATCTCTCTTTAGCTTCCTGCTTATATTCCAATCACCATTCCATAAAGTACATCTTTATTTGTTTCTAATAATTCTTGGGTTTCATCATCATAATAAGCACCAATTCCACTACACTGAATTCCCAAATAATTACTAGTTAAATAAAGTCTCTGTCCGAGAAAACCAGCTATTTGCATAGCAGTTTGATAATTTAAATAATCTGACACAAAAAATAAAGTTACAGCGCTATCTTTAGCAATAGCCTGATTAATACATAAGTAACCTGTCTTTTCACTAAAATTACCTGTCTTAATCAGATTTGTTCCTTTATATAACCCAGGTGTCATTCCATTAACTCGATGCACCACTGAGTAAATTTCTATTTCTTCATAGTTTTCTGTCGGTATTGACTGTTCAAGTTGTTGCACTACATATAAATAATCTTCTTGAGAAATAGCCTCTTTCCGGAAACGTCTAATAGAACGTCTATCCCAAACAGTTTGATAAAATTTATCCTTGTCAAAATCAAATTGAGGATACTCTAATTTTTGCTGGCGACTCTTTTGTAGAGTAGTTGCTTGATAGGCATCTTCAATGAATTGATTGGATTCAAAATAATCAGTACCACAGACAAAAGGAATTTTCAGCCTTAAGTGTCTGATTTTCTTGTCTTGTACTTCTCCTGACACCACACAAGCAGTGATAAACTCTTTATTCTCAAATCCCAAATCGGAATTGAGGGTAAGTTTATCAAAGTCAAAAATTAGTTGTATATCTCGTTTGTGGAGAAAAGCTGAAGCTGCGATCGCACCTAAATGGTGTCCGCTATCTAATAAGCAATATCTTATGCTTCTATTTTGATATTTCCAGCTAGACCTATAATAAACACAACTAATTAAAAAGATGAATCCGTTGATACTTTTACCAGGTATAATATAATTCTCTAACCCATCATCAATTAATTCATAGATAAGTGTTAGACAATTATTCTCAACTTCTATATGGTATATACCATCTACCATTCCCTCAATCCCACGAACCTGTACGTAAACTTCTGTAGGATACAGAGCGCCTGCTGATGGATTCACCCGCAGTTTATAGGGGCCATCTTTATATACTTTTTCCAGTGTTATTGCACTGGTTAATGAGATAAAAGAGTGAACAGGATTATTGAGATTTAATTTCACTCTCCGATAAAACTTGGGATAAACTTTAAATGAAGATGGCTGTGTTGAAGCATCTACATAATTTGGATCAAGTTGTACCGATAAGTAAGAATGCTTGGTAGCGTCATGATAGGCTTTTCCCGATATCTGACTTGATGGCATTTTTAATTATCCTTAAGACTTCTACGTTACTAGCAAAATCTATCGCTTTATAATCGTCTAAGTTTTTTAAATATAAATTAGGATGATGTTGTAAAAGTAACTTGACAACTTCTGTTTTTCCGGCTGATGCTGCGTACATTAAAACAGTTGCACCGTTATCATTTTGGTTATTGATATCAATGTTATGAGCCAACAGTAAATTAATTAAATCGTAGTGATTACCAAAACAAGCAAACCATAAAGCATTGTTGCGATCGCTATTTCGAGCATTAATATCTGCACCAGCATCAATTAGTTCTTTTACGACTGTATAAACTCCTTCTCTTGTCGCTTTCATTAAAGCTGTATCGCCATTTTCACCCGGCTGATTTAAATCGCTATAATTATAGCCTTTTGCTATTAGCCATTGGGTTGTGACGTCACTCAATTTTTGACTGTTGGTTCGATTCATAACTACTCCTCAGTTAACTTTCTTACTAATATAAATTTGCTTGGTAAATAGAATGGTGAGCAATGCTCACCATCTTTGCGAAAATGTTATTTAAATCCTTTTAACTTACATATATGCTATCAATTTTATAAGTTTAAATTATGAATCATTTATAAAGAACAGCAAACATCATTCTTAAAAAAGCTTGAAAAATAATAGAAAAGCAGTAATTTTTACAGTTTTATTCCATCAGATAGATTAATAGCAGATATAGGTGGATTTAGATCCCCGACTTCTTGAAGAAGTTGGGGATCTGTACTTGGACAATAAGTGCGTATATTTTAAAATTTACTGGCAATGATAAGAATATAAGATATTGTCTACATCTTCGATGGTAAGACTTTGTTTATCAGCTAAAGCTTTCAACCTATGAGTAATATCTTTAAGCTGGGATAAATTAAAGGAAAGTCCTAATTCATTAGCTCGGTGATTAATCGCTTGTTTACCAGCTAATTTATGATTGATTAAAATTGAGCGCCTTACACCAAAACTCCGCGGGTTAATAGCTTCATAAGTCTCAGAACTATTGAGCATAGCTTTAGTATGAATGCCAGCTTTATGACTAAAAGCACTCTCCCCAAAAATACAGTGATTAAAAGGAATAGAAATTCCAACTTTTCTCGCAACTAATTCATGCAAGGAAGCCAGTTCTTCTAAGCGATATTTAGATTTAATCTGTTCTGGGTTTGTAGCATATAACCTAGCGATGAATCCGGCTAGTGAGGTAATACCATTGCGTTCACCAATACCAAGCACACAAGTATCGATATGAGTTGCTCCTGCTTCTAGTGCTGTATAGCTGTTAGCATTTGCACATTCTGTATCATTATGACCATGAAACTCAATATCTAAATTGGTGAACTGGCGCAAAGTCTTCACTAATTCAAATACTTGCATTGGGGTAATAATTCCTACCGTATCAGCAATTCCTATACGTTTGACAACTCCTAACTTCTCAATTGCCGAGTAAATTTTGATTAAATCTTCTGTAGAAGTGCGTGACGAATCTTCAGCAGAAAAACGTAACTCAATATTGGGAGCTTGCTGATGAATAAAAGTTAAAACTTCCGATGCTAAATCAATAATTTGATTAATATTTTTACCATGACTGAACTGACGCATCAAGGAAGAACTACCTATAGTTAAATTAATCCCAGCTACACCTGTGGCTAAAGCGACTTTAGCATCTTCTAGGTGACAGCGAATGTGAGTTAAGATTTTGGAAGGTAATCCTAACCCAGCCAATCGTTCACAGTCTTGTCTAGATTGAGGTGAAGCAATTGGTGAAGTTAACTCTATATATTCAACTCCAAATACAGCAAGCGCCTCAGCAATTTCGACTTTATCATCTGAGGAAAAATTGGCTTTTATAAATTGTTCACCTTCACGGAGAGTACTTTCTACAATTGCAAATTCAGATAGCGACATCGAGCAATCCTTGTGTTAATTCTTGCTAAGGATATTTACTTGTTAATTTTTATATTAACAGATTTGCATAATCGAGAAATAATTACTTTGGCTGATTATTGGAGACTGGCTATAGTATCAATTATAAGAGAGCGATCGCTTGTATCCATCGCTTCTAAAATCTGTTTCCTAGGAACTGGATCATAATAATAACAGCTATACTAATATTGATAATAAGATCCATCAATATAGTTTTGTTTAAATTGTTTTATTTTATGCTTTGCAGTAAATGACCACGCATTTTTGTAATACTCGTCAAGTAGAGGCATCACCATTAGATAAATGATAATTATTTCAAAAATATTAAGATATCTTAAAGAAAGCTAGTTTTAAAATCAAAGCTTGCTACTTTACTAAAGTAAAAATAGTTAAATTTGGTAAGTAAAAACATGGAAATTAGCGCTCGTAATTCTCTTAAGGGTACTGTCAAACAAGTTGTACATGGTTCAGTTAATACTGAGATAACTTTAGAACTAGCACCAGGAGTAGAGCTAGTGTCAATCATCACAAAATCATCGGCAGAAAAGCTAGGGCTTGCAGAAGGGAAACAAGCTTATGCCGTAATAAAAGCATCAGATGTAATAGTTGCTGTTGATTGACAAATAGAGTGGCTTACTTGACAAGCCGCTCTATTTTTAATATCAAACTATTAATTAATTGTATTATCAATAATACGAACATAAATAGCACGAACACTTCCTATATCTAGTGCTAAATCTGTGTTTCCAATTGTGATAATTAAAGAGGGTAACTTGTGTTTTAAAGTGATAGTAGTCCCTGGTTTTATTCCCATTGAGATAAGTTGACTTAAGATTTTTTCATCCTGAGTTTTACAGAAGGTGACGATTCCTCGCTCTCCTGCTCTCAATAATTCTAATGAACAGCCAGCCACACTAAAACGGGTAAACATTTTAATTATAAATTATGAATTGTGAAGGAAAGAAGGAAGTTTATTTTCATCCTTCATCCTTCATTTTTATTTGGATGCTAAAGGCAGCAACCAAAGTAATAACTTAAACGAGATACGCTTCTTGATGAGTCTTAATTGTGCAATTAGAACGAGGATAAGTTACACAAAGTAGAGCGTATCCTTTAGAAACCTGATCATCATCTAAAAAGTTTTGATCATCTTGATTAACTTCACCTTCGACAACCTTGCCAACACAGCTAGAGCAAGAGCCTGCATGACAAGAAAAGGGCAACTCAATACCATTTTCTTCTGCTGCTTCTAAAATGGTAGTCTCTTCATCAACTTCAATTGTTGCGTCGAGGTCTTCTTTTTTGTTGATTAATCTAACTTGGTAGGAAGCCATTTTCCGATTCTCCTCAAACGTTATACAGTTGGTCTAATTTCTGAACTTTTTGAGCAACCTATCCTACTTTTTGCTTCTTTTGTTCTTACAGAGATGCTAAGTTTAGTCAGCTTCTCTATGAGGGTGAGGAATGCAAAGCGAACTAGAGGCTACCTCAAGGCAAGGCGATAAGCCTGCGGCATGGCAACTCTTAGAGATGCTCCGCGAACGCTTACCGCATCTATATGAAAGCCTTTACAATCAGACTGGGCGCTAACGGAATGATGTTAGCTGCAAGGTACACCAGTAGGCGTACCATCGTCTGTTTTGAAGGACTTGCCACAACCGCAGGTATCAGTTGCATTGGGGTTGATGAATTTAAAACCGCTTTCCATCACACCCTCAACGAAGTCAACGATAACTCCGTCTAATAAGGGCGCACTTTTGGCATCAACGTAAACCAGCACTTTGCCTTGCTGACTTACTAGATCATCTGGTTGGGGTTTGCTGGTGATATCAATTGCATATTCATAGCCACTGCAACCACCATCTCTTACCGAGATGCGGACACCTTTCGTTGCGCCATTAGCGTCGGGTGCGGAACCTTTGAGGAATGCCCGCAGATGGAATTCTGCTTTTTCTGATAAAATAACTGCCATGAAGTCTCCTGATTTGTAGCGATTAGTTGTTCTGATTTCAGGTGTGGGTTGTCAGCCAATTTTGGATTTTAGATTTTAGATTTTAGATTTTTCCTTCAATCCCAAATCCAAGTTGCGCTCTAAGCGCACCAAAGGTGCGACTCAAAATCTAAAATTGAATGACTAATGACTATGTTGTGTAATACCAGTGGGTTCCATCGAATTGGATTGTGCATGTCTCCAAGGCGCACTATTGCCGCATACTGGACAAGAGCGATCGCGGTGAGAACGGCGTTTAGCAAATTCCATTCGATTTAAGTCGATTGTCAGCAATTGCGATAATAGAGGCTGACTAAACCCGGTGATCAGCTTGATAGCTTCCAGTGCTGTTAGACAAGCTAGGGTTCCAGAAACAGCGCCTAGAACTGAAAAGCCGCGCTGATCCCACTCAGGCTTTTCTGGAAACAGACAAGATAAACAAGGAGTCACACCAGGAATAATCGTCGTCAGGTAAGCCTCCATCCCATTCATTGCGGCTTCCACCATTGGCTTACGCGATCGCACACAGGCTTCATTTAACAAATTGCGCTCTGTAAAATTGTGGGCGCAATCAAGAGCCATATCAGCAGATTGCACTAACGAATCTACATTTTCCGGGGTGATGTAATCATGAACAATTTCCACTTGGACATCAGGATTAATCGCATCCAGAGTTTCTTTAGCTTTGAATACCCTTGGCTTACCTACCCAATCATCAGTCATGAGAACCTGACGATTCATATCATCTAGCCGCAAGTCACCACCCCGGACTAGGATTAGCCGCCCAACGCCCGCTACTGCTAAGTAAAGCGCCGCTGTACCGCCTAATCCTCCCACACCTGTAACCAAAACTGTCGCTGACTTTAGGCGTTTCTGTGCTGTTTCGCCAAAATTTGGAAGCATCATTTGGCGACGATAGCGTTCTAATTCGGTAGGCGTTAGGTTAACCAATTTATACCTCCTAATCAGAAGTGATTTCTGTCAGTGTGACTACATTTTTCGGCTTGTCGTTAAACACTTTGAACAGCTTTTGTTCATAAGCTGTCGATTCGATAAATAGCTGATAAGCTTTTTGCAAAGCCAAAGAATATTGATTTAGTCTCTCTTCTTGACTCAAGTCAGGAGAATTATCATCAATTTCCTGCATGTGTTGAGAAAACTTTTTCAGAATATGTAGACGATGTACATTTACAACTTCTAAGTCGTAGGACATATTAAAGAATTGAAAAAATTCTTCTGCATCTACGAGCTTCTTGAATTCATCAATAGTTCCAGTCATTTAGCATTCTCCAATTGTTTAAGATGTTGCTTAAGTTCATCTAACTGGCGATAGATTTCATAAGTTGCGGCGGCAACATCCATTAGTTGTTTGTAATCTGTTGGCAGACCTTCAGCTAAATCATGCAGATCCATTTTCATTTGACCTGCTTTACTGTTGAGGCGTCTGATTTTTGCTTGTAGTTCCTCAATACTCGTTTCTTCTGCTTGCACAATCAGCCACTCCACATTGGATTTTGGACTTCGGCTACGCTCAGTCGAACGATTTTAAATTTTAGATTTTGGATTGGATGATATTGTTTTAATCAAATGGTGAAGAAGCTAATGATTAAAACTTGAATCCAAAATCCAAAATCCAAAATCTAAAATTGTTAGATTTTTCCAACTTCAGGAAAACGTTTCGCCAAATCAAGACCTTTTTTGACGTAGTTTTCTCCCTCTTCTGCTAATTTCTCTACTGAGTCAAAGCCAAAGCGATGGGCATCTCGCAGGGTTTTCACGGTTAGCAAAAGACGACCAGAAAAGACTAGCGCCCAGCCAAATCCTTCATGGCTCAAATCAACTACAACCTGGGATATTAAACCTGTTTCTTGTTCAATCCCAGCCGCTACAGCCCGAAAAAATGCCATAATCCGGGCTTGAGTTACCGGATCAACTTCGCCCTCAACGGAGATTTCCCGTTTCTTTTGTTTGGTGACAATAAAGGGTTTGAGAATCAACTCATCCGACCAAGTACGATAAACTCCATAACTGTCTTGACCACGGATTTGTTTGATTAATACCTTAAGAAAAGGTGAGTTCAAGACTTCAGTTGTAGCGGTTCCGTTCACACTGTTATTTGCGGTCATACTGTTGCTTCGTCTTCAATTTCATCAGCAAAGTTTGTGGTTTTGGGCTGCAAAGCTTTACGCAACCAAGGTGGAGGATTACCTTTGAGGGTTTTCACTAGCTTATTTAGCACTTCACTAATTTCTTCTTCTTCCGATCGCGCCTTCACTGGGGTGACACCTTTCTTGATTAACCGAGCGGCGGCACTACCACCAATTGCTGTTACGTAAATAATCGTACAGTCGCCTATTGACTCAAGTTTTGGGGTGATTTTGTCTTCGTTACCATCTTCTTTGAGTTCACCTTCAAAGGTGAGGGTTTCTACGAAGTGATATCCCTCATCGGTAATTTCGTAAACATCAATCATTTTTGCCCATCCGAAGTGAGCATTAATATGAACTCGGTCGCTCGTCGTGAAGGCTATTTTCATTGTAATTCTCCTCTCTAAAGTTTTGAATTTTGAAGCAATACGGTTCAGTTAGTGATATTTAGCCTCGGAAGATCCCCCTTGAAAAGCTACGATACACAAATCTGAAATAGCTGATTAAACAAGGTTTTACCCCACCCTAACCCTCCCCTTATAAAGGGGAGGGAACTAGATTTGATTTATTGTTTCCCCCTTTTATAAGGGGGGATTAAGGGGGGTAATTCGACTTGTATATACACGCCTTAAAAAGGAGGGTTAGGGAGGATCAACTCTTAACTGAACTGTTTTGAATTTTCAAGTGTGAATTCAAAACTCAGCGCTCACAGTTCCGAACTCTTGGAACTGCTTAACTCTCGCTTCTTCTGCCTCTAAAAACAGGTTGCCGATGCCAAATAAAAGCTCCATCGTGCCTCGATAGCCAACTTTGGTAAATTGACCATTACCTAAGCGGTCATAAATGGGCAATCCTAGACGATAAAGAGGAATCGAGAGGCGTTTTGCGATCGCACCCACATTCGAGTTACCAATCAGCAAATCAGAACCACCCGCTAGACTCTCAAAGTCTTCCAAGTCGCCAATGGTGATGCTTTTAACCGGGAGTTTTTCTAAGAGAGGCGATCGCGTGGTTGTCACCACAGCATGAATTTGACTACCCATCGATTGCAGGAAATGCACTGTTGACCACAGCAAATCTGGTTCCAGTGCTAAGGAAACTCGTTTTGCACCGAAGTAAAAGTGGGTGTCCAGCATCGCATCTTGCAACTGACGACGTTGGCGGCGGTATTTTTCGGGTACGCTGTTACCGCTCAGAATCGCCAATGCTTGGATAAATTCATCTACTGGTTCTAATCCTGTCAGTTCGCCAAACACCTCATAAGGTGTACCAAAGCGTTCTTCCAGAATCTTGGCAGCCCCCCGCATACTTTCACCCAATGCCAGGGTAAAGGCAGAACTACCGACTTCTCGTAGCTGTTTTAAGGTAGTTCCACTGACTGTAACCGCACTATAATTATCCTCTAAATGACCATCTAGAGAAGCGCCAAGGTCAGGTACAAAGATCGGCACTAATCCAAAGGACGTTACCATTTCCTTGATTTCCTGTACATCCCCAGGTGTGAAAGCAGAACCCGCCAAAATTGTGACTTGTTCAGTTCTGAGTCCACCTGCGCGAGGAATTTCCTTAACTATGCTTTCGACAGCAACAGCAAAGCCATCTTGCAACGCACCTTTAAAATCTGGGGTAGGTGCAAAAACGATCGCTACATCATTCAATTCTGGATGGCGATCGCGGATTTCCTTCAGAAAACCCTCAATGTCATCGCCTCTGGTTTCAGTTAACCCAGTACTACATAAACCAATAATTTCTGGGTTAGCCTTTTCCACCAGAGTCAGAATTGCTTGCTCCACATTCTCTTCACCACCCAAAATAGTAGTGACTTCCGTCATCGCCGTCGTAGCTAGGGGAATCGCTTCCCGGAAATGCCGCACTAGGACAACTTTGGCGAAAGCAGTACAACCTTGAGAACCGTGGAATAAGGGCATTGTCCCTTTCAATCCCAAAAAGGCTAAGGTTGCGCCCAAAGCTTGACTTTGCTTGAGGGGATTAACTGTCAGTGCTTTGTTAGAAGCGGTAACGATCGCCATTAAACTTCCTCCTCATTCCACAGGGCGGACTTTCTCGTTCCCTGGCTCCGCCGGGGAATGCTGACAGTGAGGCTCTGCCTCATCTGCTCTATAAAGAAGGCAGAGCCTTCAGGAGTGCGTTCCCAGCCTGAGTCTGGGAACGAGGGTACAGCCACCATTAAACTTCCTCCTCTTCTTCCCAAGGAGCGGGTTTGCGTATTTGTTCCCAAATCGGGCTATACAAAGCTTCGTACAATTCCCGCGCCATCTCAATCATTCCTACATAACCTGCATAAGGATGGTGGCGTTCTTGGTTGATATCAAGGAAAGGAATTCGAGCTTTCAAAGCTGTGTATTGGTTACGTCCACCAGCAATCAGCATATCTGCGCGAGTGTCTTTAACCAGTTGTAGCAATTCTTGAGCGTTGCCTTTCTCCAGCATGATGCCATCGTTGCCAATCAACTTCTTGATTTTGGCTTTATCTTCCTCAGTACTTTTCCGAGTACTGGTAGCAACAACTTCAATGCCTAAGTCTCTAGCAGCCGAGATAATCGACCAACTCTTGACACCACCTGTATACAACACAACCCGCTTACCTTTGAGTCGAGCGCGATAGGGAGCCAATGCCAAATCTAAAGCAGCCGTTTCTTCTGCAATTAGTTTTTCTGTCCGCTCCTGTAAATCAGGATCGCCTAATTTAGCGGCGATGTTTCGCAGACAGCGATTCATATCATCGATGCCGTAGAAAGACTCTTCAATGTAAGGGATGTTGTAACGCTCCTCCATCTTTCTCGCCATATTCAGCAACGCTCGTGAGCAGATCATGACGTTGAGCTTGGCGCGGTGGGCGTAGCGAATTTCATCGTAGCGAGCATCGCCCGTAATTTTAGACAGAATACGGATGCCTAATTTTTCTAGCAGTGGTGTTACTCCCCACATTTCCCCGGCGATGTTGTATTCGCCGATTAAGTTAATATCATAGGGCGTTGTATGTTCCGGTTCTGCTGTTCCGACAACATATTCTAATAAAGCTTCACCACCGAAACGGTTGCCCAGATTTTTACTGCCAATGAATCCTGGGGCAATAACGGGAATAACAGGAATACCAATTTTCTCAGCCGCCGCTTTGCAGACAGCATCCATATCATCGCCAATTAAGGCTGTAACACAAGTGGCGTAAACGAATACTGCTGCTGGTTGGTAGCGCTCTTTGAGTTCTAGAATCGCTTTGTAGAGCTTCTTTTCGCCACCAAAGATAACATCATTTTCACCCAAGTCAGTCGTAAAGCCCATTTTGTAGAGTTGCGGGCCAGACGACAGACTACCACGACTGCCCCAGGAATTACCAGCACAGGCGATCGGCCCGTGGACTAGATGCGCTGCATCTGCGATCGGCACTAAAGCAATCATTGCACCATCAAAGGCACAGCCCCCTTGAGCCGCGCCAGGTTGTGCCTGTTGAGCGCATGATTTGTTTTTCTTTTCTGCTTGTTTGTGCTGATTATGTTCGCATCCTGTCTCAGTCAGCAGCTCGTTGATTTTGCCTTGGGTGCTTTTCATCTCTCTTCTCTTAATTGTTAATTGTCCTTTGTCATTTGTCATTTGTCCTTTGAATAACTAACAACTAATGACTATTGTACAGACGCGATTCATCGCGTCTCTACCAATGACTAACAAATGTATTTTGTGACATCCTCTCCACATACATCAGCGAGGTAAGATAGAGCGCGAAAACGCAATCCTACAAATTCGTCATATAAAGGATTGAGTTTACATAGTGGTGGGATATCAATAGTCTTCCCAAATAATTTAATTTGTCGCTCAAAGGGACAACAACAAGGAATTGTTTGACAAATTAGATGAGCGATGCGATTATTTTTAACCTGAATTCCATCCACTACACTACGCAACGGATTAAGAATATTGTGGAACCATCCTGGTTTTTTCTGATTAGGTGGATGGTAATTAGGATGAGGATGAGTGTGAGTATGTTCGTGAGTGTGATTGATGGTTTCCATCTATAAATTCCTTGGGTAAATGCTATCAAGAAAAAGGGGAGTTGGGGATTGGGGATTGGGCATCGGGGATTAGGTATTGGGCATTGGGCATTGGGTGTTTTCCCAGTCTCCAGTCTCCAGTCCCTATTCCCTATTCCCTATTCCCTATTCCCCTTCTTCACCCTTTAATTAACACGTTGTGTTTCTACGCAATTTCTAACGAATCAAGTCGTAGGAAATATCTGTCTTAGAAGGAATGTTGGTGTTGCGATCGATTTCTTCAAACAGGGTGTTTACAGTCCAGTTGAGGAGGTTGATCACACCTTGATAACCAATGGTGGCATAGCGGTGTAGGTGGTGGCGATCCATGATGGGGTAGCCGATTCTCACGAGGGGAATCTTGGTGTCGCGCCACAAGTACTTACCGTAGGTGTTACCAACTAAGAAGTCTACTGGTTCGGTGAACAACAGTGAACGCATGTGCCACAAGTCCTTACCAGGCCAAACAGTTGCATGTTGACCGAAGGGGCTAGAAGCAAGCAATTCTTTCATTTCTGCTTCAAATACTTCGTTGCTGTTGTGAACCAAGACATGCACAGGTTCAGCACCCATTTCTAGCATAAAGCCAACTACGCTGTATACTAAATCTGGTTCGCCGTAGATAGCGAAGCGCTTGCCGTGAATCCATGAGTGAGAGTCAGTCATGGCATCAACTGCACGACCGCGTTCGATTTCCAATTCTTCAGGAATGGGGATACCGCTCAATTCGCTGAGTTTCATCAAGAATTCATCAGTACCCTTAATGCCCCAAGGACGGGAAACTGAGGTTGGTTGCTTCCATTCTTTTTCGATGTACTCGCGGGTTTTGGGTGTAGAGTGTGCTTGCAGTGCGATCGTAGCTTTCGCATTGATTGAATCTGCTGCATCTTCTAACTTTGTACCACCTGGGTACATATCGAATTCACCTGTGTTTGGTGAATCGAGGTAGTCGCTGTTGTCGGCTAGAATTGTGTAGTCAAAGCCGAACAAGGAAGCAATCCGCTTGATTTCGCGGTTGTTACCTACGTAGGTGTCAAAACCTGGGATGAAGTTGATTTTACCATTGCTGGTTTCTTTCTTATGACCTGCGGTCAAGTTAGAAAGAATTCCCTTCATCATGTTGTCGTAACCAGTGATGTGGGAACCGACAAAGCTAGGGGTGTGAGCGTAAGGTACTGGGAAATCTTGAGGAACTGAACCAGCTTGCTTAGAGTTGTTGATGAAGGCTTGTAAGTCATCACCAATTACTTCTGCCATACAGGTGGTGCAGACAGCGATCATTTTGGGCTTGTAGAGTTGGTAAGAGTTCGCCAAGCCGTCAATCATGTTTTGCAGACCACCAAACACGGCTGCATCTTCAGTCATTGAAGAAGATACACCAGAGAATGGCTCTTTGTAGTGACGGGTTAAGTGGGTGCGGAAGTAAGCAACGCAACCTTGAGAACCTTGAACGAAAGGTAGAGTACCTTCAAAACCAACAGCAGCAAAGATTGCTCCCAATGGTTGACAACCTTTAGCAGGGTTAACGGTTAAAGCTTCACGAGCGAAGTTCTTTTCACGATAATCCCAACCCTTTGTCCACTCTGCAACCCGTGTTACTTCTTCGGGGTCGTGACCGTTTTCAAACTGCTTTTTGTTTTCAAATAGCTGTTGGTACTCAGGCTGGTGGAATAACTCGACGTGGTCTTGAATTTTTTCTGGATTCTGAGGCATTTCTGGATCTCCAAGCTTACTGAATTCTTTACTAATTGAGGTGTGAGTGGGATAGAGACGCGATGAATCGCGTCTCTACAAGGGAGTGGGAATATGATTCAAAATTCAAAATGCAAAAATCAAAATAAATTTTTAATCTTTCAATTTTGAATTTTGGATTCCCAACTCCCCCCTGGGGTTTTAGCCCCAGGTTATCCTTACTTATCTCACTCTCCCATTTCCCTAAACGGCAGCCTTAGCCTTAGCTTCAGCCTTCTTAGCCTGAGCTTTTTCATTCCAAGGAGCGCCAATTAATGACCAAGTTGGGCTGTTGAGTGCCAAGTCCATATCACGAGCGAAGATGGCAAAGCCGTCATAACCGTGATAAGGGCCGGAGTAATCCTTTTGGTGGTTTAATTCTTTTTAACTGTCTAATGTTTGCAGTAAACAGTGTCAGCGATAAGCATTGTTCGTTGATAACACATTTATTTTTAGCCTAAATATAGGCTAAAAACACAGCGATGCATAATCAGGTTCAGGACTCATATCATGTCCGCTAAATTACCCATAAAAAAAGAACCTCACCCCTTAATCCCCTCTCCGCTTGCGGCTACGGTTGTTCACACAAGTCGAATTACCCCCCTTAATCCCCCCGATGCATTGGGGGGAAACATAAAAATCCAGTTCCCTCCCCTTTGCAAGGGGAGGGTTAGGGTGGGGTAAAACCTTGGTTGATCAGCTATTTCAGACTTGTGTATACACCGTAGCGCAAGCGGGGAGGGGAAACAAGGCGTAGCTTTGGCGGGGTGGGGTTCTTCGGGTTTAATAAGCAATCAAGCGGATATGATATTACGCATCATCTAAATGTTGTCCTGAGCCAAGGCGATTAAACAATCGCCCGTTTTTTTGCTCATCTCTGCAAGCACAGCAGCAAAAAGAACACATGAGAACGAAAGTACTATTGGAATTAGAGAAAGTTAATCTGCGTTTGAAGTCTGCGAAGGCAAAGGTGACAATTAGAGAATCGAATGGAAGTCTGCAATTACGGGCGACGTTACCAATTAAACCGGGAGACAAAGATAGTAATGGTACTGGGAGAAAACAATATAATCTCAGTTTGAATATTCCCGCTAACTTGGATGGACTCAAGACGGCTGAGGAAGAAGCCTATGAATTAGGGAAGTTAATCGCTCGTAAAAGTTTTGAATGGAATGATAAATATTTAGGAAATGAAGCGATTAAAAAAGAATTTAAGACTATAGGAGAATTACTCGAAAAATTTGAAGAAGAGTATTTTAAGACTCATAAACGAACTACTAAAAGCGAACATACTTTTTTTTATTACTTTTCCCGAACTAAACGATTTACGAATCCCAAAGATTTAGCGATCGCTGAAAATCTTATAAGCTCAATTGAGCAAATAGATAAGGAATGGGCTAAGTATAATGCAGCTAGAGCGATCGCAGCATTTTGTGTGACATTCAATATCGAAATTGATTTATCTAAATATTCCAAAATGCCTGAGAATAACTCCCGCACTATCCCTACAGATGTGGAAATAGCTGATGGAATTCTCAAGTTTGAAGATTATCTGAATAATAGAGGGAATCAAGTTAATCAAAATCTTCAAGATAGCTGGCAACTGTGGCGCTGGACGTATGGAATGTTAGCAGTTTTTGGTTTACGTCCACGGGAGCTTTTTATTAATCCTGATATTGATTGGTGGTTGAGTCAAGATAATGCTGATTTGACATGGAAAGTTCATAAGGATTGTAAGACTGGTGAGAGAGAAGCCTTACCTTTATATAGACAATGGATTGATGACTTTGATTTGAGAAATCCTAAATATTTAGAGATGTTAAAGGGTGCGATCGCTAAAAAAGATAACACAAATCATGCTGAGATAACGGCGTTAACACAGCGAGTTAGTTGGTGGTTTCGCAAGATAGGTTTGGATTTTAAACCCTATGATTTGCGTCACGCTTGGGCAATTCGGGCGCATATTTTGGGAATCCCAATTAAAGCAGCGGCGGATAATTTGGGGCATAGTGTGCAAGTTCATACCGAAACTTATCAGCGTTGGTTTTCGCTAGATATGCGGAAGTTGGCGATTAATCAGGCTTTGAGTAAGAGAAATGAAGTTGAGTTGATTAGAGAGGAGAATGCTAAATTGAGAATGGAGAATGACAAGTTGAGATTAGAGATTGAGAAGTTGAGAATGGAAATGGTTTATAAACAAAGTTAAACTTGCCCAAATACTGTTTATTAGGAGAAGGATAAGGTAATGTCATCCACCTCATGTCTGCCAGTATACAGAATTTTCTGTAGGGTAACTTTGAAGCATCAATTTACATATCTGTGTCAAAAGCAGTCAAAATAGATGAGTTGGTATAAAAGCAGCTGAAACAAAGATGGTAGAAACAACAAACATCGAAATTAACACTTGCTATGTCAAAGTACCCAACAATGACTTAGAAATCGATGCTTACTTAGCTCAACCAGCACAAAAGGGAACCTTTGGAGCGGTTATAGTTTTTCCAGAAATTTTTGGAATCAACAGTAATATTCGAGATATCACCGAACTAATTGCTAAACAAGGTTATGTAGCGATCGCACCCGCGCTGTATCAACGTATTGCTCCCGGTTTTGAGGTTGACTATAGCGAAGAAGATGCTGGCTATAGCCCAGAAGGCTATCAGCTTGGTTTACAATACTATCAACAAGTTAAGTATCAAGAAATTTTAAGCGATATTCAAGCTGCGATCGCATACTTGAAAACTTTACCCAATGTCAAAGATGATGCGATCGGTGTGATTGGTTTCTGTTTTGGCGGTCATGTGGCTTACATGGCTGCAACTTTACCCGATATCAAAGCCACAGCTTCATTTTACGGTGGCGGCATTACCAGTTCCAGTTATGGTGAAGAAACTCCAACCGTCAATCGCACCTCGCAAATTCAAGGTACTATTTATGCATTTTTTGGTACAAGAGATGCATTAATTTCCCAAGAGGAAAATCAACAGATAGAGGCAGAATTAAAGAAATATAACATTAATCATCGTATATTTCGATACGATGCAGGACACGGATTCTTCCACGGATTCTTCAAAGATAAGTATCCATTCATCACCCAGAATCCGAGTTACAATCCCGCAGCGGCCCCTGATGCTTGGAAACATGTTCTAGAACTGTTTCAAAATCACTTGTAAAACCTAAAAATTCAGGAGTCATAATTCAGAATATTTAGAAAATTAAGGATGCTATCGCTTTTTAATTATTAAGCTTTAGCCTCAAAATCTTCTGATTGTTTCTGTAAAACTAAATGATATAGATTGTGGTGTCTTGTCGCCAAGTCAATACACCACAATTTTAGAGATAATTCGTAAATAAAATCTAAAGACAACTGAATCTGATTTTACTCATAATATAGACTAAATCAGTGCATTTATACAGTTATGGCTGCCATAAGAGTTCATAAATTTAATAAACATTATATGGTCGATAGACATTTTCAAATACTCTAAAAAAGGATTTATAAATGATTTATTCTCTTAGCAAGGATTTGAGAGTTTGAGAAAGTCATGATTAGCCGTAACACACTAGATATGTTGGTGCGTTAAGCGTTGCTATAACGCACCCTACTGTTACAAAATAAAATTCCAAAACTGCGATACTATTGGCTTTAAGATTTTGAGTTTTTCAGCAGGAGTTGACAACCACATGAGAACGGGTTGGGACTTTCTGTGCGATCGTCCGTAATCACTTCAATGGAAAGTTTACTGTTGTAAATCAATTCGTCATAATCCATTAATGCATCCCACATGATCGTGCCAGTGGGGAAGCCTACCTTTAAAGCTGCATCAGCTATTAACTCTTGCCATTTCTGAATCTCTGGATCTTGCGATTTGCAGTAATCGAGAATGGCAATAAATGCACCGGGCTTAGTTACTCGTAGAATCTCTTGAAAAGCACGGACAGGATGCTCAAGGATACAGAAAGTAAATCCCGACACTGCTGCATCAAAGCTATTATCAGGAAAATCAAGATTGTAGATATCCGATATCTTAAAAGTGACATCTGCGGATACACGCTTTTTACGTGCTTCATCCATCATCTTCTCAGAAAGATCAACACCTACGACACTTACACCTTCAGGATAGGCCGGAAGATTAAGACCTGTTCCTAGCGCAACATCCAGGACGGTTTGTCCCGGCTTCAGCTGCAAAGAAGCAATTAGGGGTTCGCGCTCGATGTGCCAATAACGCCTCACAATTGCCTCATAATCTACTGCCATCTGCTCGTAAGTTTCTATCAAATTATCAATCTTCATAGATTTTTTAACAAATAGGACTACTGATTTAACTATGTGTTCAACTGTGGGGTGTGTTAGCGCCCAAGCCTTGTGTATTGTACTACTACTTAAACAACTTGACAATTCTAAATTAGTATAAATTTAAACAACTCCATGAGCTTTTAGCCGCAGAGGAATCTGAATGATAAACTCGGTTCCAACTCCCGAAGTTGAGATGCACTCCAGTTTACCGCCGTGTTTTTCCGTGATAATTTGGTAGCTGATGGACATGCCCATTCCGGTTCCTTTGCCAATGGGTTTGGTGGTGAAAAAGGGATCGAATATTCGTTGCTGAAGTTCTTTAGAAATCCCGATTCCGTTATCTGCGATCGCAACTTCTAACCATGTTGAATTAACCACAGATGTGCGAATCTTAATTCGATTGGGGTTATCCTCGATTTCCTGATAGGTGCGCTTGGCATTATTTTCTTCTAATGCATCAATGGCATTCACTAAAATATTCATAAACACCTGGTTGAGTTTTCCGGCATAACATTCTACTAGGGGTACAGTGCCGTAGTCTTTAATCACCTCAATTTCAGGTTGTTCTGGTTTAGCTTTGAGACGGTGTTGCAAAATCATCAAGGTGCTGTCGATGCCTTCATGAATATCGACGCTTTTGAATTCTGCTTCATCGATGCGAGAGAAGTTTCGCAGCGACAGTACAATCTGGCGAATGCGTTCAGTACCGACTTTCATCGAAGACAACATTTTTGGCAAGTCTTCTTGCAAAAACTCCAGTTCCATGTCTTCAGCAGCCGTTTGAATTTCAGTACTAGGGTTAGGATTATATTGCTGATACAACTGCACAAATGCTAATAAATCTTGGGTATATTCCTGCACATGGACAAGGTTGCCATGAATAAAGTTGACTGGATTATTAATTTCGTGTGCGACTCCAGCAACTAATTGTCCCAGACTAGACATTTTTTCACTTTGAATAACTTGAAATTGAGTGCGCTGCAATTCCCCTAATGCATTTTTGAGTTCCGTGGTGCGTTCTTCTACTCGATCTTCTAGTTCTTCTTTGCTTTTCTCTAAGGCTGTAAAGGATTCGTGTAGTTGCCTTGCCATCTGGTTGAAAGAGTTGGACAGGGTATTAAGTTCTTGAATGGCGCTACTTTCCACTGTCTGAGCTAAATTGCCAGATGCCATTGCTTTACTTGCCCAATTCAGGCGCAAAATTGGGCGTACAATCCAATGGGAGGTAAACACGCCCATCACCGAGGCAAGAACTAATGCCCCAATACAAAGTGCGATCGTGGTGTTGGTGTTGGCGTTAATTTGTGCCATGAATGCATTTTCTGGCAAACTCACTACCACCAGCCAATCTAAGCCATACTTGTCACGCCAAGGTACAACATCAACAAAATGCCGTTTTCCTTGCAGTTCAAGCTGAAAATCCGTGTCTTGGATGATGGAGGTAAACCCGTTGAAGCTTTGGAGGTGTTTGGCAACGTTCTGGATGATTGCATCAGAACTGTCAATCGCCCGCACTCGCCGGATCTCTTGATTGACGAGGATAAAAGGCTTCTCTGTACCGGAACTGGCGATTAATGTACCATCCCGCTCTAAAAGGAACACCCGCCCAGATTGACTAATATTCAAATTGCGTAAAAAATCGCTGAGTTTCAATAGATGAATATCAGAGGCAATCATTCCTAGTAAGCGATTTTGCGAATCATAGATGGGACGACTAGCAGAGGCGGCAATGTAGGGGCCTGTTGGAAAATTTGCAGTATAAATCTTTGTCCAGATCGGTTTACCAGCAGCAATGGGTTGGGTGTACCAAATTTGGTTGAAGTTGTCCCAAGTAAAACGATTATTAACTTGAGTCCGATTACCCTGATTATCCGTGGCGTAGTTGGTATTGTTATTAGGAAGGTTGGCAGTCCAATCATCAATGGTGATCGTTTTGCCATCATAACGAGCGGCTCCCATTCCCTCACCCGTCGCTAGTCCAATACCAATATAAGTCAGGTCATAGGCCTGCATCTGATCCCAGAAATATTTGCCAAGGGTTTTGCGATCGCTCACATCCAATAATCCCCTGCGGATAGTATCTGCATTGATCTGATTAAGGGTTTGCGGAATGGAAAGACGAGACTTCAAATGTTCATCCACTACCTCACTGGTGCGATCCATCAACTGTTCTGCCAGATCATTAACTGCTCTTTGTCCATTTTTAAAAGACAAATAACCCACTAAACTGACCGCTCCAAAAATTTGGATGACGAAGGGAATAACAAGAACAATCTGTAATGGGAACGCTTTACCAATGCTTAGATAGTGAGTCTTCATTGCTGGAAGCTGGAAGTTGTGCTAATTTGATTTGCTTCTATAGTTCCCAAGATGTCCGCGTACTAACCTTTGTTTAAATTTTTTTTGTCAATCTAGGTCAGGGATCATATCAAAATATTCTCCAACCCCCTTAAAAAAGGCTTGCTCATAACCCTCTTTTACCCACTTCAGAAAATGGTCACTACAACCAGAGGGATCTTAACCGAACCGTATTGCAAGAGCAAGCCTCAAAGTATTCTCACTTCCTAGCTTTTACATTAAATTGCCAGCAATGACAACTATGTGTCTCTACCCGATGGTTTAATTATCTGAAAATTGCTGTCTCTATTGGTTTGAATATCTTAAAAGACATTTTTGAAGTCTAATTTATGATTCGTAGGTGGAGTTTTTTGATATTCACCGGATTCTATTATTTTTTTCAGAATAATAGCTCATCTACATCATTTTTGGTCTTCACTGAACTGGATTGAGCTATAAAGGAAATGTTTATGACATCACAATTTTTTCGTGGCATTAATTATACTGAAAAAGTCATTTCAGATAGTGATCAGAAAATTTTAGGAACTGCCGATCCAGACTGGTTTATTGTAGAAGGTAACAACAATGTCGTGAAGACGGGAAATGGCAACGATGTTGTCTTACTCGGAAGAGAACTAGACTTAATTTTTAATTTTGATACTAGCATTTTTAGTGGTCAGGTTTTGCAAACTAGTCCAACGTCTTGCAATAATGTGCTTGATGCGATCGTTCGTACTGGAGCAGGAGATGATTATGTCAGTTTAGGATCAGGCAATTACACAATTTCTTTGGGCAGTGGAAACAACTTTTTAGACGATTACGGTGGAAACTATCTATTCGATGGTGATGGTAATATTATCGGATTTGAGCCAATTTCAACATTAGTTGCCTCAGCAGGATCAGGCGATGATATTTTCTCTTTAAGTGGATTCGCCAACCGAACTATTAATGCGGGAAATGGTAACAACTTGATTTTGCTGGGAAGCGGTGATGCCAATATCAATACAGGCTCAGGAAATGACATTATCACCAGTGATATTTCAATATTGACTTATGTTATTGACACAGGATTGTCATCCTACAACCAAACTATAAAAGCTGGAAATGGTGATAATCAAATTGCTGTTGTTTTCTATGGCGAAACCACAATTCAAGCCGGCGGTGGCAATGATTTTATTTTTGCTGCTGGAATCTCTAATTCAAGTTTTGCCAAGATTTTTGCAGGTAATGGCAACAACACAATTATTACAAGTGATACAAACAGCACAATTAGGTCTGGCTCAGGTGATGACTTAATTTTTGCTGGTTCAGGTAATGACACTATCTATGGGGGAAATGGGAATGATCTAATCAATCTGCGAGGAGAAACGGTTTATCTTCCTAACCCTTTAAGTACGGATACAAATCTGTTTGGTTCATCTCTTGAGGTAACAGGCGGGGGAAATGATACAGTCTACTTGGGTCAAGAGAAAGACACAGATACAGTAGTTTTAGGAAGCAGTGGCTTTGCTGCTATCTATGGCTTTGGTTGCAACGATCGCTTAAATGTCAGTGGCTTAAATGCCAGCTTCAGCCGGGTGGGAAATGATACGCTAATTAGTTCATGTGGTGGTTCTTTGGGAATTCTCAAAGGATATACAGGTTCAGTAAATTTAGTGTAGGTTTAATTCCTGAATCACTCGTAGAGAAAGGAAACAGGGAATAGAGAACAACGACCTATTCTCTGTTCCCTTTATTTTGAGTAATATAGCAGTCCTAAATCATTCATGAAAAATTAGATCCCCGACTTCTCAAAGAAGTCGGGGATCTGGACAACGCAAATTTTCACAACTCATTTAGGATTGCTATAGCGCACATTCTAACTTGTCGCTGCTGGTTTCTTTCCATTCTTACCCTCCACACTGGCTACGAATGATGGCTGCTCAGTGCTGGGAGTTGGTGACTCGCCTCGTAGTCGTTTACGACGCTGATTTTTAGGAATTCCTCCCGCCATACCGTACTCCACACTGCTTTTGCCATATCGAGTCCCCACTGCCATTAGCATGTGTTCTGTCATATCTCCCAACTCACCTTCTGTTTCCAGCATTTCACGATACAATTTATCCAAGCTGGAAAGGGCAGTGTTATATGCATTTTCTCTAGTTCGCATCGTTTCGATTAGAGTAGAAAAGGCAGGTAAAGTAAGTCCATTGCCTAAATCTAAATTCGGATCAATAGAGTTTATGCTAGCCGCACGACGCACTGCTCTTTCTAACACTAGAGAAGTTCTTTTTCTACGAGCCACGATCTACACCTTGTAATCCAGTACGGTTAATATTCTTTACCTTAAAAAATTTGCGTATAGATCAGCCTGAGAGAATTCTGGCAAATCTGGAATGGTTTTTGCTACAAGTGCGATCGTTGTCATAAATGCGCGAACTACTTAAATGAGAAAGCAAACTGGGGTTTGAGAAAGCAAAAGCTTATTTTGCTTGCGGAAAACACCAAAATGAGTAAGTAAAAGCTTATTTTACTTGCGGAAAACACCAAAATGAGAAAGCAAAAGCTTATTTTGAGTAAGTAAAAGCTCATTTTACTTGCGGAAAACACCAAAATGAGAAAGCAAAAGCTTATTTTGAGTAAGTAAAAGCTTGTTTTGCTAACTAAATTTGACTTTATCTATATTTATGCACTGTGATGACTAGTTTTAATCGTTGTGATAGTAGTTGGCGATTTGGGAAGATGTTTTGTCTGTAGATTATGTGTGTCAAAGATTGTAAGCTTTGCTGACGATTGAAGAAGTTAACGTAGAAGAAAAATAAAAAGGGAATAAGAACTGCGATCGCATGAAGCGAGTTGCTTGTATAAGTGCGATGTCTACGACGGGCTACGCCTACGCAACACCAAAAACACTGACTCCAACAAATTGCAGGTGTATTGTAGACTTCCCTAACGTTTTTAACTAGTGGTAACTTTATGTCTAATTTGTCACAATAGTTATTTCAGTTAACAGTCTCCACAAAGATGACAGAAGTTACACTACACCCAGAGTGCCCGTTTACACATCAGACTTTTGAACTACTTGAAAAGTTTAAAAATCATTCAAGTGAAGATTTTTATTCAGATCATAAAGAAGAGTTTCAAGAATATATTGAAAAGCCTCTTCACCAAATTTATATTCATGTGATTGCTCAACTACCAGGTCAAATTATAGAAAAATTAGATGTACAGAATGCTACTATAGAAAAGTTCTATCATAGTAGCCTTCTAGGTTATTATTTAATTTCTAAAAAGACAACAAACAATTTTAAGTATATTAAGTTTTTTATCTGTATTGAAAAAGATGATTTTCGCTTTGGTCTTTTGATAAATGAATATAGCGATGCCAGACAAAAATTCATCAAAAATATTCAAAATAAAAAAATTAAAGAAATACTTCTCCAACATCTTAATCCAATAGATGATTTATATTTACGCTCTGAATCTAGTACAAGAATTAGTAACTTAAATCGTTTATCCGATTGGCTTAGAGTAGTAGGTTCGTTAAAAAGTGCTACGAAAAATATTCAAATTAGCAAACATCTAAAACCAAAAACAGTATTAGCTTCTTCTTCAGAAGAATTAGTTAAGAATATAAAGCAAACACTGGAAAGAGTTTTCCTTTTATTCTTAGTTGCGACTGAAGATAATCCTCTTCCACCGCTTAAGAGATATATATTAAAAGAGGATTTAGATGAAGCTATATATCTTTATAATCAAGGGCTAATACTTTATGAGAAAGCTGCATATATAGATGTTGTTGTGGCGTTTAATATTGCTATACAGAAAGCTCCTAACTTAGGAGATGCTTACAATTATAGAGGAAAAGCAAAAGCTAAATCGGGAGATATCAACGGTGCAATATCAGACTTGAACCAATTATTACTCATCCAACCGAAAAATGCTGAAGGTTATGATAGTAGAGGAAATCTTTATTGCAAACAAGATAATTATAATGAAGCTATTCAAGATTACAGCCAAGCGATATCGATAAATTCTAACTATGCTCTAGCCTATTATCACCGAGGAGGTGCGTATTTAGAATTTGAGATGAAACTAAAAGCAATAGTATCCCAAATTTTTGAATCTGTAGTACAATCTTCTAGTTTACTATGGTTAATATTCGGAAGTAAGATGCTTCCACTAATTGTCTATTTTCAAAGTTGGGATGCTACCCAAAAAATAATTGAGGATTTACGCATAGCAGTAGATTTATTTGAAAAGGAAAAAGATGTGGAAAATTATGAAGAAGCACAACGTCTTCTCAATACAATTCATCCAGACTATTCAGAACCAGAATTTTCAATAATTTACCAAAAAATATGCTCTAAGAAACTACAAATATCTAAAAGTGTACTGCGCCGTTATCACTTGGCACTTAAAACAAGAAAATTTGTAATTCTTTCTGGAATTAGCGGAACAGGAAAAACTTGGTTAACAAAAGCATACGCTGAAGCTATTGGTGCTAAATATATTTTAGTTCCTGTTGCTCCCAATTGGACTACTAATGAAGACTTGCTGGGATATTTTAATCCCATAGATCAAAACTATCATCACACAGAATTCAGTCATTTTTTAGAACAAGCGGCTGAAGAATATAAAAAAGCCAAAGCTGATAAACGTACACCCATACCTTATCATTTAGTTTTAGATGAAATGAACTTAGCACGAGTAGAGTATTACTTTGCTAAGTTTCTCTCAGTCATGGAAGTACGTATGCGTGAGGGAGAGACTGAAATCGAGCTTGCACCTGGGAAAAAAGTATTATTACCTCCTAATCTGTACTTTATTGGCACAGTGAATGTAGATGAAACTACCCATAACTTTGCTGATAAAATTTATGACCGAGCGCAAATGATTGAACTTGAAATTAATCGAGATGATTTAGAAAAGTATTTGGAAGAGGTAGAGTATCGAGAGATTCTAATGCAAATTTGGGATAGTCTACACGAAGTTGCACCTTTTGCTTTTCGTACTCTTAGCGAAATTAAGGCTTATGTAACAGAGTCCGAAGTATTAGAAATTTCTTGGAACGATGCTTTAGACGAACAGTTATTACAGAAGATTCTACCAAAACTAAAAGGTGCTGATGAAAGAATAGGAGAAGCACTAAAAGTATTTATTGAAATTGCTAAACAACATAAATTTAATCTGAGCCTTGCTAAAGCTACCAAAATGCGTGTAACATTTGAACAACATGGATTTACATCATACTTCTAAACTCGTTTTTCTCAATCTTGAAGGTAAAAAAATAGAAGCTCCTTTAGAATGGCAACCAGCTTACTTAGAAGTACTTGTAAATCCAGATAATCGGCGAGAAGCACAGGTTTACTTACAAGGTAAAAAACTCTCATTTTATCTAAGGGATGTAGCTGGAAAAGAACGAGTTTTAGCTGATTGGCAACGCTCAAATCCTGGCTATTATCAACTGCGATTTGAGTACCAGGGTGAGATTGAAGAACAAATTATCACTGTTTTACCTCAGAAAATTAGCCGAGAAGCTTTTGCTCAAATGTTAGAAGACCTTGATACTCGTCTTCCAACTTCAGTTGCGATAGGTTTACAAAAAACAGGTGCTTTGGCAGGTTTAAAATTACCACAACTTAACGAGCATACTTTAGCTCAAGAAATACTTATTTTACGCCGAGTTATTAGTGGTACAAGAAATCGACCAGGATTAACTAAAATTTTATCTGCGCTTGCCCGCGAACATCATAAAATTCTTAAAACTAACGAGATTTGGGTTAAAAAAGAGCAAGTTCGTAAACCTTCAACAAGTAATCTTATTCAAGCTTTTTCTAAAGGACATAATTTGGATAGTAATGGTAGACCGATTCGCGTCCTTGATACAAGAGTTGAACACACCGTAGATGTTTACGAGAATCAATTAGTTAAATTGTTTTTTGATTTGGTTAATTTAAGGCTTAGGCGAATTAAAAATGCTTGTGAAGCAAACGATACAAATCAGCTTTTAAATGAGGTAACATCTTTATCTGATAAACTAAAAAAATCTAGGCAAGAGGCTAATTTTCTCAATGAAGTCAGTCAACCTAAATCTTTGCCCAACAAAATCACAATGGTTTTGCTAAAATGTCCTGCTTATCATGCTGCTTTGCAAGGATATCTTGAATTTATTAGAAGCCCAGCAGTGTATTTAGATAGCCCAGACTTGAATGCACCTTTAGAAAATTTGCCCAAGCTTTATCAGATTTGGGGAACTTTATGGGTAATTATAATATTGTTGGAAGTCGCCGAACAAACAGGATACAACGTAGAAGAACAATGTTTAGTTGGTAAAGATAAAACTGGAATTTTCGTTAGAGTTTTTCCCAACGGTAAGCCAGTCATTGTGTTAAATCATCCACAGCATAAAACTATAATTAAACTAATTCCTGAGAGAACATATAGTACTAGTGGCAAACTCTATAGTTCTAGCTTTATACAGCGTCCTGATATAGCTTTAGAAGTACAGTTTCCAGATGGTTCACATTTAGTCTATATATTTGACCCCAAATACAAATTTGAAAGTGAGGAGCCAGAAAATATAGACAGAGAAAGCAAGCCCAAAAAACAGGATATCGACAAAATGCACACTTATTGCCACGCAATCCGAGACAATGAAGGTCAGCAAGTAGTAAATTATGCTGCGATTCTTTACCCTGGTTCTTATATATCTTACCAAGATGCACAAATTGAGGCTTTGCCAGCTTATCCAGGAGTTGAAGCTAAACTTAAAACGCATTTACATCGCATTTTAAGTAAAGCTTTGAATTCAAATTGAGATGATCCCTTTTCTGAACCTTCTGCAATTACAGATTTCTACGCGGCTTGAAGTCAATTGTTCAGTTATCGCCTAGCGCTGAAAGCAATTGAGCCAGAACGATTATTATATTATATTTGGCAGTTCTAGTAAATACCTACTGAAAATGCTCTACTTGGCTTCGGAAAAACTTCAGACAACAAATGTATTAGAAAATTTCACTGTTTCTACTCCAGCCTTTGAATTTAGAAATGTGGTTGACGTTGATTTGAGTGAACAGCCAATTTACACTAGTTTGCCTACATTTGACTGAAGCTCGGTTCTAGGTGAACCGAGCATTGATTGAGATTTTATTTGATGATTATCATGGCGCTTAGAGGATGTTTTAAAAGCCCCGAAAGTTATAATTTCGCAGTTATGCCTGGGTTAAGTACAACGCCAAATTAAATTTTAGCTATGTACTAAGATGCAATGCTTTGCTAACTATGAGAGCAAGAAACCCTTTTAAAACATCATCTTAGAGAAGCGCAATTTAAGAAAGCAAAGAAATTTTACTTGCGAGTTAGGTTAAGCAGTTCTTTGGGAGAAGCAAGTAAGTCAATAGCCACAAAGTAAATTTGACCTTGAGGATCGAGTAAAAATCGCCAAGCAATGTTCATCCCAACATTACCTCCAAACCAAGGAGTTTCGACCGTACCAGTAATCTTATGCTGTGTATAACCATCTTCTATGGTTTCCGAAACGCCTTTGGTTGGTTTCATCACTAACCCTTGTCCCTCATCTCTTAGGTAGGCAGTGATCGCTTCTCGACCAACAATTGGTTTTTGGAATGGTGGTTGCAGGGCACCATTGTTAGCAAATAAAGCAACAGCAGCTTCAAAGTTATCTGCATTCATTGCTTCAATGTATTTCAGCACTGTCGGTTCTGTAACTCCCTCAATAGTAAATTGGGGACTTAGGGATGTACGTGGAAACTTAAAGTTTATGACTTCTGCCTGTTTGTTATCAGCCACAGACGGATCGAAGCCCATATTTACTACAGTATTGCGTAGTACAGTAATCTGCTGACTCTGATCGATTCTCTGAACAGCTTCTAGCACTGTTTTAACTTCAGTTGACATTTGATAGCCAGCAGGCATAGGAGCGACGATACCCTCTTTCATCCACTCTCCTAACTGCCACCAGAATCCTAATTTAGCGTTGACGCCAAAGTATGCATAAGAACGGCTGATGGGAGTATCAGCATTACTCGCTAAATCTCTCATTAACTGGGTTTGTTCTTCATGAGACATCTGCTTAATGTCGTTGAATATACCTTCCATTAATTGGAGATTTGCTTTTCCGGGAGCAGCTGGAGTAATTGTACGACCTAGTTCAGCGTAGGCATACCAGAGAAATGCTAGTTGATCGTCAACATTGAGTTTAGCAAACATTGCTGTAGTGGCTGGAACTGCATCTGCCACTTGAGTGCTAGAGAAAATATTGCGTGCGGACTCGATACTATAAGTCATGCTTATTACCTTAAAGATTTACCTATTTAGTAGTTGCTTTTAACTACATTTTGTAGCTAGAAGGGTAAATCTAGGGCATTTTTATTGGATGACATAGTTATCCCTAGATTTTTAAATTTGATTCATTTTTATCTACTACTCTGGCATCATAGCTGGTAAAGATTAACAAAAGACTAAGATTTTTAAGATTTATCTGATGAATATCATTGAATGAAATGTATATCTACTATTTATTTCAAATTTATAGTTGAATCAAAGTATTTTTTTGAAAAAGATATCCTTCTAAAGAAAGATATTTAACTATATGTTATCTATCTATGGAAACAGATATCTACGTTTTCAGTTTTTTGACACTACAAATAGAATTTGGTAATTGCTTCAATTAGTTTTTTTTAATTACTGGCAGATTTATCTCTAGCCGTAGGTTGGGCTAAATCAAGTGAAATCTGTCTAATGTAAGCCCTCGATTTGTTTATTAGTAAAATACAACTTACAATTTTTTGCGATCGCCATTTAGTTCCGAGATGGCTGTATGTGGTTCAATAAGCCGCATTGTTGCAAGGATGGAATGCACTATAATTTGCCTATGATCAAACCTTAGCGTAGGCGTAGCCCGTCGTAGACATCGCTGATAAATCATAAATCTTACCTGGAATATATTAAATAATTGATTATTCCTAAGATTATTAAATGAGCCGGGTAAAACACATAGAACCATCTAGTTCGTGAACCTTGTTTACCATTGAATTGAAAAACAATGAGTCCTGCAAAAACTGCCCAACCTTGAGATATATTAATCATAGATAGGATTACTAAAGTAAAAAAGTGAAAGATGCACCAGTAGAGCAACCATATTTTGGGCTTTAGTTTGTCTGTAAGGGACATCAAGAAAATTACTCCAATCCCATAAGCTCCATAGGAAAAGTCCAAGTTCTCGGCAACTACTGCACACAATCCAATAATTATTGATTGCTGCCATAATTGCGGATAACGCTTTACTAAGCGCAACATCACAAGTCCAAGAACAAGCGTGTAAAGAATATTAAATGATAACCTCTGGAAAATAAAACTATAGATTGGCTGAGATATAATTGCTGTAATTAATAGCCTACTTCCATAGCGGTAAACATTTTTGGTGTGTTTTTCGCCTTTTGCCAAGAGCCATGCAAAAAGGGGAAAGCTCAATCGCCCAAAAAAGTGCAAGATTAGAAACTCTGGCATTAGCAAATAGCATACATGATCCATAACCATGAATACTACTGCTAAGATTTTAATGTTAAAAGCTGAAACTTTAATCACAACGTTACAATTACCTTATTAGATTCGTTAATATAAAATATCTAAAACTTTATTTATTTAATATAAGAGTTATTCAAAATCCTAGCAATTTGATAACATTAACAAAAAGGGCAATGTCTACGAAGGGCTGTTTAGTGACACCCTCTTTAGCAGAGATAACAAAAACACTATGGCAAAGCGTAAGAAAAGCAATCTCCAGTGGATTAAAGAAACGCTTGAACTAAAACCTGACCATCGCTGGGAATCTCCATCAGGCTACAAAATATTTGTCGCAGATAGAGGCGCTGTTCGCTTCAATGTTCCTCAGGATTGGGTTTTTGAGCCACAAGAGAAATCTTTCAAGTTCATGGATAAAAAACCGCCCAACGATGATTGCTGTCTGGAAGTATCTTTTAATCGTCTGCCACCCAATGACTGGAGCCAGTTTCCGCTAAAATCCACCTTGAAGAAAGTCTTGGAAGACGACAGCCGCAACATCATTGAGAGGGGAGAAATTATTACCGTCAAGCGTCAAACCGCCAGAATTGTCTGGACAGAGATGAAGTTCATTGATGTTCAAGAAGAACCACGGGAAGCTTTTTCGCGGACTTGCATTGGTTTGGGGTCGAATGTTCAGTGCTTGATTACATTCGATTATTGGGCAGATCAAGCAGAACAATTAATACCCGTTTGGGATGAAGCGATGCGTAGCCTGACGCTAGGGTTATATATTCGTGACCCCATGACTGGTTTAGCTTTCCCAGACTGAGCTACAACAAGGAATTGAGGCGATATTGACGATGGGCGTAGTTGTAGCACCTCAAAATTTCTATATGCTAAATTTGGAGCGGGATAGTAACAAAGTTACAAAGCTATGGTTTAGGTTCTATATGCCTAACTGGTGCGCCAAGCTTTTGCATAAGCGTATACCGCAGAGTGCTTTAAACTATACCATCGTTTGATTAGCTCAGTTGGCAGAGCGATCGACTCATAATCGATGGGTCACAGGTTCGAGTCCTGTATCAAACTCCAGGAAGTTAGCTCACTGGTAGAGCAATCGACTCATAATCGATGTGTTGTAGGTTCGATTCCTATACTTTCACCCAAAACCCTGTCCGGGTCAAAAGACACTACCCTTTTAAGGTAGCCAATATGGTACGGATCTTAACAGATTCGAGACCCCTCATTTTCTCAACTCTGCGTGCAAGTGTTTTGCTGTCGGTCATCACTCGTAAGGGTGATGTTCGGTAGCCACAGTTGAGGAGTAAGCGCAACTGCATTTCTCCCTAACTTGAGTATGTTCCTTCCTTTCCTACATCTAGTTTTCTTTCGGGATTCTAGATTGGCAAACGAACGGCATATTTGAGCGCGGTTATTTTTTTCTAGATTGCCATTGAGTAGTCGGGGAAAAATAACAGCAATCTTAATCCAGCTTTGGAGAAGCTTTTGCCCACACCTGAACTGTAAACACTTGCACTAGCAGAGTTAAAAAATATTTTGTAGTATTATAGTAGTACAAATAGCTAAAACAAATCCTTGAGCCTTTTTCTACAAGGTTGCAAACTTCAATAATTCCTATATTCAAGCTGTAATATGGTATCTGTCAAATCACCCATAATAAGCAGTTTGTAGTAAGGAATTTAGTCCTAGCTTTGAGGACTAAATTCCTTACTACGAACTAACATTTTTATTCTATTTGATTAATCCAGACATGGTAGAAGATGACAAGTTTTCTTGCAGGTGGTATTTAAGTTTAAAGAAGGTTATAAATGTCTTGACTAAATATTCTTGGCTAGTTGCGTTGGCGTAGCCCGTCGTAGACATCGCTACGCCAGTCGCAAGCATCGCCTAGCTTATCTAAAATATCGTGCAAATTCTCTATGCAAATTACTATGTGGCAAACGTTTTATATCAAACCTAACGAAATCGGCATCTTATATCACCGCAGTGACTTTAAGAAAATTTTGCAACCTGGTACGCATACATATTTAGGTCGGCATTGGCAAGTAAAAATTTATGATCTCAATCAGCCACTAGCTCAGATTGAAAATCTAGAACTGTTGTTGCGAAATCACGAAGCCGAACTACAACAACATTTATTGATTATCAGAACTGCATTCAACCAAGTTGCGTTAGTCCGCTACGGTCAGAATTGGGTAAGCGTTGCACCAAATAAATTGATTGCTTTTTGGCGTGGTTTTATTGAGGTAGAGTCTCATATATTCAATTTAGAAGAAAGCTTAGAATTACCTAGTTCCTTTGTACAGCAATTGCGCTCAGTTGCGTTGAATGGACTGAAAAAGTTCCAAATCTCCGAGTATGAGATTGGTTTACTATATCTGCAAAACAATTTTGTGCGACCTCTAAAACCAGGAGAGTATGCTTTTTGGTCAGTAGATAGAGATGTTACAGTCCGAACTCTCAGCCGAATTATCCCTAACCCAGATTTTCCCCTGGAAGATGTACTCATTGAAAAACATCCCGATTTTATTGCTGCCTACTGTCAAACCGTGCAATTACAGACTTCGCAAGTTGCAATTGTGCGCTATCGAGGTAAAGTGATTTCTATTTTGCCGCCCACAAGCCGCAAACTATTTTGGCAAGGTGTTGCAGTGGAAATTCTCGACATCAGCGCTGATGCTCAGTTACAGCCTTCCTTAGTGGCTGAGTTGGTTGAGGGTTCAGCAGAAGCGAAATTGCTCAGTCGCAACTGTTTGCATATTTGCCAAGTTCCCGCGCAGCACGTGGGACTAGTATACATTAATCAAGAGTTTCAAGGATTGCGATCGCCAGGAGTACATGCTTGGTGGTTATTTGGTCGCTCTTTTCAAACCGAAACCATTGACCTGCGACTCCAAAATATGGAAGTATCCGGTCAAGACATCCTCTCTAAAGATAAAGTACCTCTGCGGTTAAATTTGACGGCTGGCTTTCGCATACTCGACCCATTGAGGGCAAAAAACGGGTTATCAGATATTTCTGGTTATTTATACAAAGAATTACAATTTGCTTTGCGTGGTGCAGTTGGTGAACGCAACTTAGATGCTTTGTTAGAAGATAAAGGTGCAATTGATAGAAGCATCTCTGAATACATTCGCCAAAAAGCCGCAGACTATGGGATTGAAGTAGATTCTGTAGGTGTAAAAGATATTATTTTACCTGGTGAGATTAAGGCTATCTTGAGCAAAGTAGTCGAGGCAGAAAAAACCGCTCAAGCAAACGTAGTCAGACGTAGAGAAGAAACTGCTGCTACTCGTAGTATGCTAAACACTGCCAAAGTGATGGAGGATAACCCCGTGGCATTGCGTCTGAAGGAACTCGAAGTATTAGAGCGGATTGCAGAGAAGATCGATCGCATTCAAGTTAACGGCAGCTTGGATAGTATTTTAACAGACTTGATTCGGATGAATCCATAGCGATCGCGGCAAATACTCACGCAGTAAAAGGCCAGTATAATAACACTAGGTCTATTTACGAGAAAAGCGAGTATGCGACAGTCAGCTTCAGACTCTCAACAAAACCTTGCTCAAAAAATTGAAAAGTGGAAAGCTGGGCTGGCTGACTTAGGACGACGAAATCCTCTCATCAAGTTTCGGCAAGATAGTCCTCGAATATTAGAAATTATCACAGAAGAACCAGATTTTCTCTTCCAAAATCTGACAGAAGATAAGAAATCGCTTTATTTTCAAATACTTGATAGCGAACATCAAAATATTACCCAGTCCAGAAATACCAAGGCATTATCAGCACAAAAAAATCCTCTTGAATTAATTACTCGTCAAAGAGGCAGTGAGCAACTGAAACGACTGAATAAATTGCGTCTTGAATCACGACGCTCATTTGAAGAACGAGGGGTAAATAGCTTATTCTTGGCGCTTGGAACGTTGACTTGGTATGACAAAGACAAGGATAAGCCAGAGGATGTTTTGGTATCACCACTAATTTTAGTTCCTGTAGAGTTAATTAAAGAACCTAGACGAGATGTCTATAAAATATCTCTATTAGATGAAGATGTTGTATTAAATCCAACGCTGACACAAAAGTTAAAGCAAACTTTTGGAATTGAGCTTCCAGAGGGAGAAGCTATACAAACACTAACTTATGACGAAATTATTGCTGAAATTGAGGAGCTATTAGCAGAACAGAAGACATGGGAAATTAAAGAGAATGTATTTCTCTCGCTGTTCTCTTATGCTAAAGCTGCAATGGTTCGGGACATTATCGAAAATGAAGCTCTAATTTTTGCTCACCCAATTTTGCAAGCGATTAGTGGCGATTTAACTACTTATCAGTCAAATTATAGAGAACCCCTACCGGCATCTGCTCTAGATTCACAAGTTAAACCTGAGCGAATATTTCAAATTCTTGATGCTGACTCTAGCCAGCAAGTCGTGATTGAAGCAGCAAAATCTGGTTCTAGCTTTGTTGTCCAAGGGCCACCAGGAACAGGCAAAAGTCAAACTATTGTAAATATAATTGCAGAACTGGTTGGCAATGGCAAATCAGTTTTATTAGTTGCAGAAAAAGAAACAGCGCTAAGTGTGGTTTATAAGCGCATGGTTGAATGTGGTTTAGCTCATATATGTCTTAATCTCCACCATAGTGGAACAACAGATAAGCGGGAGCTTGTAAATAATTTATCAAAAACTATTGAATATGTTAGACAAATTTACAGTACAGAAAATCATCACGCTTTCTTTGAACAGCTTATTTCTACTCGTCATTCGCTAAAATTATATTTGACAAGTTTACATGCTAAAGAACAACCTCTAGATAAATCGCCTTTTGAGATATTTGGTGAGCTTTTGAAAAAAGAACGCGAAGCAGTTCCCAATATTAATGTTATATTTTCCAACTTCAAACAATGGAATTATATTAGATTACAACAAGCAAAAGATTTATTAACTCAACTAGCACAATTTCTGCCTTTATTTAATGGAGACAAAACAACTATTTGGGCAAAAAGTTCTCTAGATTCTTATTCCTATGAGATGGAATTACAAATTACAGAGCAAATAGAGGAATTTCAGGAAGCAATTTTGTCAGTCAAAAAGATTAATCAAGAATTACAGGGGATTCTACAAGTTCAACCTTTGTTGAGTTTAGAGTCACTAGATAAGTGCTATCCAGCCCTGCTGCATATACTAAAAGCTCCATTAAATTTACCAGAGAATTGGGTAGGAGTAGATATTGCACTTGCTCAAGATGTTTTTACTAGTCTGAAAAAAGATGTTCTAGAAATTGAAAAAAATAAGCGATTACAAGAAACCCAAAACCTACTAAGCAAGCTTTTAAAATTATTTAACATTTTTCGTAGGAGTAAACCTAATTCTATTGAGTCTTTGCAAAATAAGCTGCGTCAAATTGATTACCCCGCTCGTCAGGTTTTTGGATCTTTATTTAACCCGGAAGTTTCTACTGAGGCAGAGTTAAAAGAAATTGAACAAGCTTTAAGTTGGTTGACTGGCTTACAAAAGTATTCGTCGTTTTCTACTGATTCAGTCCAGTGCATTCTAAATTCTCCTTCTAAACGGCGCGAACTGGCTGAATTAGTTAAGAAATATGAGTCAGCCCATCACCGTATTAGGCAAGGATTAGATTTCCTGCTATCACACTTTGATGAAAGTGACATCACAGATTCTTACTTACCTCGCAATCAAATTACTTTTGTCGAACTAGAAAGATTCTTAAACTTGGCTCAATCGGAACTGCCTTATTTTCAAGAATGGCTGACTTATAAAGAAACTTATCAGAAACTCGAAAATCTGGGTAATAATAAGTTTTTAGATGCTTTACGTGAAAATCAAATCAAACCAGAGCAATGGTTCCCCGTTTTAGAAAAGCGAATTTATCAAATATGCCTTGATGCTATCCTTGCCAAAAAACCTGAGTTAAAGAATTTTAACCCAGAAGTACATGAACGACAAATAAAGGAGTTTTCTAAACTCGATTTTAAGCAACTAGATACTGCTAGAGAACGTTTAAAGCAGCTTCATGTCCGACGCTGGCAAAACTGGGAAAAGACTTCACTTGCTCTAGCTGAATTGCCAAATTTGAAAAGAGAAGCGACTAAAAAGAGCCGACATTTACCCATTCGTAAACTCCTCAGTGACACACAAAAAGGGATACCGAATCTCGTCAAAGCCTTAAAGCCTTGCTGGATGATGAGTCCACTTTCTGTTAGTCAATATATAAATCCAGATGTAGTTCATTTCGATGTTCTCATCTTTGATGAAGCATCTCAGCTTCGGACTGAGGATGTTGTCCCTTCAATTATCCGTTCTAATCAAGTTATTGTGATTGGGGATAATAAACAGCTTCCTCCCACATCATTTTTTTCAACGGGAGACAGCCAAGAAGATATCGGTGATGAGGATGATGCAAGCTATGAAAGCGTTTTAGATGAATGTTCCAGGTTTATGTTTGGACGCACACTAAAATGGCATTACCGCAGTCAAGATGAGCGTTTGATAGCTTTCTCCAACCATCATTTTTATGACGACAATTTAGTTACATTTCCAAACCCAGTTCAAAATTCAGATTTGGGAGTATCGTTCCGACACGTTCCTGATGGCGTTTACGATCGCAGTGGACGCACAGATAATCGACGCGAAGCTCAAGTAGTTGCTCAGTTGGCATTGGAGCATTTTCAACGGTTTCCCGAACAATCCCTTGGTATTATTGCCTTTAGCGAAAACCAAGCCGACGCGATTCGGGAGCAAATTGAAATTTTGGGGAAAGATCACCCCAATCTGGAGACATTTTGCACTGATAACTCACCTCAGTTTTTTCTGAAAGCATTAGAAAACGTTCAGGGTGATGAGCGAGATGCCATTATACTCAGCGTTGGGTATGCTCGTGATTCTCAAGGTAAGCTTTATCTCAACTTTGGCCCCTTGAATCGGCAAGGTGGAGAACGACGGCTCAACGTCGCTGTGACACGGGCAAAAAGTAAAATTACACTTGTTTCTTCCATTGTGGCTGGTGACATCGACAAAACACGCGCCCAAAGCAAAGGTGTAAAATTACTACATGATTACCTGGAATACGCAGCAAGTGGTGGAGAACGACTACAAGGTAACTCTTACACAGATACGCTCGATTTTGACTCGCCATTTGAAGAAGATGTTTACCATGCTTTAGTCCAGCAGGGATACACTATCCGCACCCAAGTTGGATGCTCAGGATACCGGATTGACCTTGGTGTAGTCAATAGCGATCGCCCTGGTGAGTTTTTACTGGGTATTGAGTGTGATGGTGCATCTTACCATAGTTCACCTACTGCCAGAGATCGCGATCGTCTCAGACAACAGGTACTTGAAAGGCTTGGTTGGAAAATTCACCGCATTTGGTCAACAGACTGGTTTCGTAACAAACCTGTTCAAGTTCGTCTGTTGATAGAAAAAATTAAACAACTACAACAAATAAATAGCTAAAAGGTTTGTCCGCGATCGCTTTTCAATGTATTTTGCTCAATTGTGCCATTAAACTAAAAATTGAAATTGACTATAACGGGGATAAATAAAAATTTACATCTTTGTGTAGTAATACTTGCGAAGGTGTATGTTTACACTCAGTCTGCATTAATAAAACATATACTTGATAGATAAGCTTTAATTATGCCGATTGGATAGCATGGAGTCCCTACAATGTCAATTGATGAAGTAAAAAACCAGCAAAATAATGGTCTAGTTCAACCCTCTACAGACTTAATAGAAAACCTAATGAAGGCAAAAGACAAGAACAAATCTAAAAAATCAAAACGGATTTTTGATGGTAGTACTGAAGCTTTTGCCAAGAAAATTCCCAAAAAGACTTTTGAAACGGAACTAGAGAAACTCCAGATTGAGCTAGTCAAAATGCAATACTGGATTAAGCACACTGGCTATCGGGTTGTCGTCATCTTTGAAGGGCGCGATGCTGCCGGCAAAGGAGGAGTAATTAAACGCATTGCCGATCCACTCAATCCTCGTGGCTGTCGTGTAGTCGCTCTGGGAACACCCTCCGATCGCGAGAAAACTCAGTGGTATTTTCAACGTTACGTCCAACATCTTCCCACAGCCGGCGAAATAGTCCTTTTCGATCGCAGTTGGTACAACCGAGCCGGAGTTGAAAAAGTAATGGGCTTTTGTACTGAAGCAGAATATCTAGAATTCATGCAATCTTGCCCAGAATTTGAACGAATGCTGGTGCGATCGGGCATTGTTTTAATCAAGTACTGGTTCTCCGTCAGCGATGAAGAACAAGAAAAACGCTTTCTTTCTCGCAGTCACGATCCCGCAAGACGCTGGAAACTCAGCCCAATGGATTTGGAATCACGCGATCGCTGGGTAGAATACTCCAAAGCAAAAGATACCATGTTTGCTTACACGAATATTCCCGAAGCTCCCTGGTTTACCATTGAAGCAGATGATAAAAGACGAGCGCGGCTCAACTGCATTCATCATTTGTTGAGCAAAGTTCCTTACGAAGACATGACACCTCCTCCCTTAGACCTTCCATCTAGACCTGTGGCTGAGGATTATGTTCGCGCCCCACGTAATGAGCAGTTCTTTGTCCCTCAAGTGTATTGAACAACATTCCTGAGTCGAAACTATGGAGTACAGCGACTTTACTCTAGAAAAAGTTTCGGCTATTTTGGGAATCACTACCCAAGAAGCTAAATCTAATGATTCATAACGTATTTTTTGGAACAATGATAACCACAATTTAACGTACTGAAAGATGAGCCATTTTCTAACACTTGTGATTGTTGATCGCACAGAAGCAAACCCAAGCAAAAAGGCTAAAGAATTGATGCTGCCATATTTTGAAACCGATGAAGATAATCCATCTTTGCAAGCAAAATGTGACGGATTTGCTATTGGTGGTCAGTATGATGGCTTAATTTGGGGTAAGGAGCAGCATTACAATCTCAACCCAGAAGAATTTCAACTTCGATACGGGCTAGATATTGTGCAATCAGAAGACAATATTCGTCCTATCTCTGCCCTAATGTCTGACTTAGTTTCATACGCTATCGTTACGCCTGATGGAAAGTGGCATGATCGTGAAGGAAAATCCAATGAAGAATGGCTAGAAAAGTTCCGAAGTCTTTTACGCCAATATCAAGACAATATAGTGGTTGCGATTGATTGTCATTGTTGATTAAAGGGATTTTGGCAAAGTACCGGGATTGTTAATAGAGGATTGAACGATTTAATGCGTAGGCGCAGCCCGTCGTAGACATCGCATCCCCTAATCACGCGATCGCTACCGGAAAAGGCGGGTACGCCATCGCAAGCTGGTTGTCGAAGAATGTAGTCGCACCAACAGTCTACTTCTTATCCATCTCACACACAATCTCTAAATGTTATCGAGTGAAGGCGATGTCTACGACGGGCAATTCGGTGTCGCTTAGGTGCTAAATTAAAGACGGTAATATTGGAGTATCAGGGATTACCAAAGATAGTCAAGCCGTTTATTTATGTAGCTCCTTACTGCAATGAAGCCAAAAGTTTACATTGAAACATCCATTCCCAGTTTTTATTACGAAGCACGTACTGAACTGATATGGTGGCGCGGCGGCAGTGGACACGAGAATGGTGGAGCAATGCAAGTGATAACTATGTGCTTGTAACTAGTCTTGCGGTGCTGGATGAACTTAATCGAGGTAACTTTCCTGGAAAAAGCTAGGCAATAGAACTGATTAGTAGCTTGTTATTTATCTCGATTGAATCTGCGATTGCTGAAATCGTTGAAGTGTATATTCAGCAACACCTGATGCCCAGCGATCCGCTTGGAGATGCACTACATCTTGCCCTGGCTTCGTATCATAAATGTGATTTTCTATTGACTTGGAATTGTCGCCACTTGGCAAATGCTAACAAGTTTGGGCATATTCGACGGCTAAACGTTATGCTGGGGTTATACGTTCCAACACTAGTTACGCCATTAGAGTTAATAGGAGCGCAAAATGACGAAGAATGATGAAGCAATCAACCAAATACGTAAAATTCGCCACATAATATCTCAGGAAAATGGACATAACCCTGATAAATTGGTGGATTACTACATTGAACTTCAGAAGCAATATCCCCATCTTATTCATTACAAAGAGCAGCATACAAAAGTTTTAGAATCCGCAGTACAACAAGGTGTTGAAGCCGAAGCATAGAAGCGATCATCAATCAAGTTCGCAAATTTATCTACGTAGGACGATGGAGAATGTTAGTGCGATGTCTACAACGAGCTATTCGGCATCGCACTATCCCATAAATTAGTTTTATTAACGCGCAATCATCAGGATTTGGGCAAAGTACCCGGATTGTTAATTGAGGATTGGACGGTTTAATGCGATCACCTAGTTTATTGCCGAGTGAGGGCGATCGCAACAACATTCTACTTCTTTTACTACGATGTCTACGACGGGCTGTTCGGCATCGCACTATCTCGTAAATTAGTTTTATTAACGCGCAATCATCGGGATTTCAGCAGAGTACCCGGATTGTTAATAGAGGATTGGACGGTTTAATGCGATCGCCTAGTTTATTGTCGAGTGAGAGCGATACAGAATAGCCCGTCGCAGACATCGCTACAACACTCTACTTCTCGTGCATCTCACACACAATCTTTAAATATACAGTAGCGTGTTGTCAAGTTGGGGCGATCCCAGTGATGAGTAACCAACAAAGTCAAAAGATCAGAGGTAGAAGTTTGCTGATTTACTTAGGCTTTGTTTGATCGAATTTTATTAAGGAAATTTACGAATACTCTAGGTAAGGATTGTTATACGGAAAATATGTATAATATGTAGTTAACCAGCTTCATTTCTGACTGAGGTCAATGGTTAGAGGTTATGTGTTAATGTTCAGCACCTAGTTGCGATGAAGTTAACGGTTAGTATAGTTTCAACATTGGGAGTAAAGCAATTGGCACTTTGTATCTTAGGTAATTTAGAATGACTAACTCATCAAATCCTCAAACTAATGAGGATACCGAATTGTCCGAAGCGCAGTTTGAAAAAAATGAACCAGTCAAATGGTTTGATAGCGATTCTCAGCCTGATGAGACATATTCAATCAATGAGTATGAAATAACTACATCGCCTAATGATTTTAATATTAAGACGATGTATGACTTTATAAAATCTGGCGCTATCAATATTCCAGGTTTCCAACGTAATTATGTCTGGGATATTAAAAGAGCTTCAAAACTAATTGAATCTATCATAGTTGGCTTACCTATTCCACAGATATTTCTTTATCAGGAATCAAGAAACAAATTTTTGGTAATAGATGGGCAACAACGCTTAATGTCTCTCTACTATTTCATTGAGCAACGCTTTCCAAAAGACGAGAAGAGAACTATTTTGAGGCGAATTTTTGAAGAGAATGGCAAGATTCCAGATGAAATTCTGGGAGATGATGCCTATTTCACCAAATTCAACTTGCAATTGCCCTCAAGTTTACCAAATCATCCCAATAAGTTAAATAAAATCAACTACTCAACCCTAGATGAATATAAGATCGCATTCGATTTGCGAACTATAAGAAATATCATAATCAAGCAGAATTTTCCAGAAGAAGATGATTCTTGTATATATGAAATTTTTAATCGCCTAAATTCTGGCGGTATAAATTTAAAACCTCAAGAGATTAGGACAAGCTTATATTATTCTGATTTCTACAATATGTTGTATCGGCTCAATACTCTACCTGCCTGGCGACGAATAATTGGAGTTGACGAACCGGATCTGAATATGAAAGACATTGAAATTCTCTTAAGAGGATTTGCAATGTTAGTTGAGCGCCAAGAATATCAGTCGTCTATGGTGAAGTTTCTCAATAGCTTTTCTAAGAACTGTAAAAAATTGAGAACTGAACAGATAGATTACCTTGAAAGGCTATTCCACTCTTTTTTAGAGGCTTGCTCAGAATTGCCAGAAAAAGCATTTTATCGAAAGACAACTAATAAGTTTAATATTTCTATTTTTGAAGCGGTATTTGTCGCTCAATGTGGACATTTTTTTGAAACACGTCAGCTTGTTGAAGGAAAGATAGATACTGAAAAGCTCGAAGAACTAAAAAGTGATACAGAGTTTGTAGAAGCCATACAATCTCAAACTACCAGTAAGGAAAATGTCAACAAAAGATTACAAAAAGCGGCAATTATTCTGCGTAAAGAATTGTGATTTATGATAAGACAAAGTATTGTTGACCGAATTTATCAAGATAATCTAGACCTTCTCAAATTCCTAGAGGAGAAAAACGAGCCATCTTTTATGGTTCAATTTAATACTGTTTTTACCAAAACTTTACTACTCTCAGCAGCCAGCTACTTTGAACATGAGATTTGTAGAATGGTTCAAACATTTATTGAGTATAAAACTCAGAATGATGAATGCATTGTTTCAATAGTTAAACAGAAGGCGATCGAAAGACAATATCACACATATTTCGATTGGGAAGGAAGAAATGCTAACAAATTTTTTTCTTTATTCGGTAAGACATTTAAAGAAAATAGACTGAAAGATGTAAAAAAAGATACTAATTTAGATTCTGCAATTAAGTCATTTCTAGAGCTAGGCAATGAGCGCAATAAGTTAGTACATCAAAACTTTGCAGATTGCACTATCGAAAAGACAGCGGAAGAAGTTTATAAGCTTTATCAGCAAGCAACACTATTTATAGATTTTCTAGATCAGCAATTTAATAGTTTATAGCTTAAAGTTGCCAATTCAAGTAGCGTTATAAGAATCAGCGAATGAGGTTTGTTATCTGCTGCTCAATTTAGGCGTTACGCACCATTTAATCTAAAAAATCGCTATTGAAAACAGTCTATTATTTTACAGTTTTTCTTAAAGCAAAATGCAAGCAAAATCTAAAAACCAGACTCTATAAGAGTTATACTATCTAAAGCATAAAAACAGATTATTCTTAGATAACCCTGCAACTTGCATTTAGACTAGAAATAGGCTCTTTTTTCTCCCACCGCTAAAAAACCTTACATTATATGATGTTGAAGTGCGATCGCTAGGTTCGGAGTAATCCCAAGAGTGCATTTGACGGAAAGGAAGACCCATCTTTTGGAAGACGTACTTCTCTTTCACACCAGAAGCTACCAAATCAGGCTTCAGCGCTTTGATAAATTCCTCGAATTCGTAAGCGGTAACGTCGTCATAAACGATGGTGCCGTTTTCGATGTAGTGAGTGGTACGTTTGTAGTCGTCATTATGAGCGAACTCATAACCTGTACCAATCATCTTCATGCCCAAGTCTTGGAAAGCTGGGACAACGTGGCGAGGACGTAGACCACCAACCATGATGGCAACAGTCTTACCATCCAAACGGGGGCGGTACTTAGCAACTACCGCATCCATTGTGGGCTGATACTTGGCGATAACTTTCTCAGCGTTTGCTTGGATTGTTTCGTCAAACTTGGAAGCTATTTCCCGTAAAGATTCAGCAATCTTGGTGGGGCCGAAGAAGTTGTATTCCAACCAGGGTATACCGTAAGCTTCTTCCATGTGACGGCTGATGTAGTTCATCGACCGGTAACAGTGGATGAGGTTCATCTTCACATTGGGGGTCATCAACATTTCGTTGATTGTGCCATCACCTGACCACTGAGCGACTACGCGCAAGCCGATTTCTTCTAACAGGATGCGGCTAGCCCAAGCATCTCCACCGATGTTGTAGTCACCAATGATGGCTACATCATAAGGAGTACCTTCAAACTTGAGTGTACCGTCTTTTTTCGCTTGGTCTGCTCTGGTGAAAACCCAGTCACGAACCATGTCGTTAGCAATGTGGTGTCCCAAAGATTGGGAAACACCACGGAAGCCTTCGCAACGAACGGGTACAACTGGCTTGCCAATTTCTTTGGATGTCTTACGAGCAACAGCTTCGATGTCATCCCCAATTAGACCGATGGGGCATTCAGATTGAATGGAAACACCACGGTTGAGGGGGAAAAGTACATCAAGTTCTTGGATTAGCTTGACAAGTTTCTTGTCACCACCAAACACGATATCTCTTTCTTGGAAGTCAGAGGTGAAGTGCATTGTACCAAAGGTATCAATACCTGTGGTACCGATGTAGTAGTTACGACGACCAGACCAAGACCAGTAACCGCAACCTACAGGCCCGTGGCTGATGTGGATCATGTCCTTAATAGGACCCCAAACCACACCTTTAGAACCGGCGTAAGCACAACCACGAGCGGTCATTACCCCAGGAAGGGATTTGATGTTAGACTTAACGCCGCAGTCGGACTTACCTTCTTCGTATACACTTAAGTGCTTTTCCCGTTTTTTCTTAGCTTTATCGGGGTAAGCGTCTAGAACTTCTTTAATTAGTTCTTTTCTTTCTTCGATGATGTTTTGATTTTCTGGAGGTGTCATATTTAGCCTCTGTGACTCGTAAGGATCGGGGCATAGGGGGACTAGGAGTCCCCTCTAGGGTTAGGGGGGAGATGCAAGGGAGAGGATAAAAGGGAAGATATGAAACTCTTCCTTTTTCCTTGTGCTAAATCGTTATTTCTTAGCGCCTACTTAGACTAAGCTTGAGTAGCAGTCTGAGCAACCAACTTAGCAGTATTTTCTTCGCTTTCGAGAATACCGAATTCAATCAACAATTCTTCTAGTTCTTCCATTTCGATGGGTGTAGGAATAGCCAGGTTTTTGTTGTTGATGATCTTGGTAGCCAATGTCCGATATTCGTTAGCTTGGTTGCTTTCTGGTGCGTACTCGTTAACGGTCATGCGGCGCAATTCAGCGTGTTGAACAATGTTGTCACGGGGTACGTAGTGAATCATTTGGGTGTTCAACCGTTTTGCCAAGGTTTCGATCAATTCGATTTCTCGGTCAGTGTTACGGCTGTTACAAATCAAACCACCCAAACGCACGCCACCGGTGTGAGCATACTTAAGAACACCACGAGCGATGTTGTTAGCAGCGTACATCGCCATCATTTCACCTGATGTTACGATGTAGATTTCTTGTGCCTTGCCTTCACGGATTGGCATAGCGAAACCACCGCACACAACGTCACCTAACACGTCGTAAGATACGAAGTCTAGGTCTTGGTAAGCACCGTTTTCTTCTAAGAAGTTGATGGCGGTGATAATACCACGACCGGCGCAACCTACACCGGGTTCTGGACCACCAGATTCTACGCAACGAACGTTACGGAAACCGGTTAACATTACTTCTTCTAGTTCGATATCTTCTACTGCACCACGTTCTGCGGCGAGGTGAAGAACGGTTGTTTGAGCTTTGCTGTGCAGCATCAAACGGGTGGAGTCAGCTTTAGGGTCGCAACCGACGATGAGGATGCGTTGACCCATTTCTGCCATAGCTGCCAAGGTGTTTTGGGAGGTGGTAGATTTACCGATACCGCCTTTACCGTAGAAAGCTATCTGTCTTATGTTTTCTTCTGTCATTGTTCGTGTTTCCCTGCAATTGGTTGGTTGGTGGGTCTTTGCGTTTGTCAGTTGCGTTCACGCCAGTTGAGCGACAGTAGTGAGCGCGTGTAGAGCATCGTTGGTAGCGTTGGCATAAATGCCTGCTGGGGGCGATCGCTCCACAGCCAAAATTATTGACAGTAAGTTCATCGATCTTCCTCGTTAAAATTTTTTTCTTTTGGTTTTTTGTCCTTTGTCCTTTGTCATTTGTTTTGACAAAGAACAAAGAAAAATACGCAATTTACAAATACGTCATAATGTGTTTCAGCTTGCAAGATTCAATAGGACTTGATGTTGTTATTTGTCAACAATCAATGCATAAGTCCTATTACTTGTTCAAGATAGCGCCCTTCATTTTTGTGACGCGATCTAGTGCAGCTTTGGTGTCATCTGCTGACACTCCACGCACAGCCATTGCTTCACCGAGATGCTTGGCGATCGCATCGAAGTGTGGTTGCTGTAAATTCAATCCTGCGTGGGTTTTATCCATTGGACGACCGCCGTATTGCTTTGGCCCTTCAAATATTTGAGCTAAGAAAGCAACTAGATGATTGCGTTGCTTCGCCATGTCTGTACCAGCAAAAACGGGACTGAGGAGGCTGTCAGTAGCAATGCGTTTGTGGAGTTCATCTACTACTTGTTCAATAGCTGGTTGTCCACCAATGTTGTCGTACAATGTACTCATATCCTGTTCCTTTGAAGCGAGTTGGATGATGAAATTTGCAAGTAGGCGCTTAATCTTTTTGCCTATATGCTGTTAGCCGTCATAGTGGTAGGAGTACCAATTCGTAATTCGTAATGACGCTCCTGCGTCGCTAACGCTGCGCTAACGTAATTCGTAATTAAGAGAGAATTGGTATGAAGCATTGATGTGGAGACAATTATATGGTTCAAATCCTACTTTATGTTCCTGGCTGAATGCATATTAGGGCGTATTTGTAGAATACGTTAAGTCCTACAGCAATTCCTAAACTGCTTCGACTACAAGGCTCTTGCTGACACGATCTTGTAATCTGGCTTCGATCGCAATTTTCAGAGTTGCTGTACTACTTGAACAGGAACCGCAAGCACCTTGCAATACAACTTTAACGCGATCGCCTTCTACATCATAGAGTTCTACATCTCCCCCGTCTGCAATGAGTACGGGTCTGACTTCTTCATCAAGAACCTTTTGAATTAGAGCAATCTTTTGGACGTTTGTTAGCGCTCGTTCCTTAGATGTAACAATTTCTGTGGCAACTTGTACGCCGTAATTGTTGAGAGCAGGTGAGGCGTATTCCTGTTGAACTGATCTAATAATATCATCAATGTTCGCCAGACAGGAACCGCATCCGCCACCAGCTTTTACATAATTTGTTACTTGCTCGGCATCCGTGAGATGATTTTCTAGAATCACGCGACGAATCTTAGATTCGCTGATGCCAAAGCAACTGCAAACTAATGCACCTTCATCGTCATCATCGTGGGTAGCTAGAGGAATGCCACGATAATTGTAGATAGCGGCTTCTAGGGCTTCTTGTCCCATCACAGAGCAATGCATCTTTGCTTCTGGCAAACCACCCAGGTAATCTGCAATGTCTTTATTGGACACTTTCAAAGCTTCGTCTAAGGTTAAACCTTTGACCATTTCGGTTAATGCACTAGAAGATGCGATCGCACTAGTACAACCAAAGGTTTGAAAGCGAGCATCTAGAATCTTATCAGATTCTACTTCCACTTTCAGGTGCAATCTCAGAGCATCGCCGCAAGCAATGCTGCCAATTTCACCCGTTGCAACCTTAACTCCAGCTTCGCCCGTTTCTTCAATTTCTCCCTGATTTTTGGGATCGTAAAACAGTTCTAATACTTTATCGGTGTAGTCCCACATATTATTAAGTGCTGAGTGCTGAGTTATGAGTTATGAGTGGGGGGATTGGGGAAGGGGTAATGGGGAAGGGGGAAGGGGAAAAATCATTCCTTTACCCTTTACCCTTTAACCTTTTCCCATTTTTTCCCAGTCCCTAGCGATGCGCTAGTGCTTGTTCTTGTCCTTGCAACCAACTTGAATCATCATTTTTGAAGGGTGAGAGGGCGCGTAAACGTTCTACAATACCGGGCATTACCTCTATTACTTGATCGATTTCGGCAACGGTTGTGTAGCGACAAAGACTGAAGCGAATTGAACCGTGCAAAGTTGTGTAGGGTAAGCCCATTGCCCGCAGGACGTGGGAAGGTTCTAGTGAACCGGAGGTGCAAGCAGAACCGGATGATGCACAGATACCGTATTTGTTCAATAACAGTAGGATTGCTTCACCTTCGATGTACTTGAAGCCGATATTGGTTGTGTTTGGCAATCTCTGCGTAACGTCACCGTTGACTACACAATCGGGAATTTTAGCAAGTAAAGTTTGTTCCCCCCCCCCCCCCCCCCC